>JAYYRF010000847.1:0-16727 GCA_036127535.1 Myxococcota bacterium
GAATCCTCTAGTCCCAAGTTCCAAGAGTATTCCAAGCCCTCTGGATAAACACCAATAAAGAATCCTTCTTCTACAGCTTGCATCATATCTCCCATTGTATCTTCAGGTGTTCCGCCGTTGCCGTGGAAGCCAAAGAGGAGCGGTTTGTGTTGTGAGTCGTTGAAGTCGGCTGGTGTGTGAACCAAAAACCGCCGTTCGACCGCCACGCCCGCCACCACTTGGTTTAAGGTAAATTCGTTGATACCGGCTGATAAAGAGGAAATGGGAGTATTATTGGTGACTCTTCCCTCATTGGGGTTTGTCTCTTCTTCGTACTCTTCGTACTCTTCTTCGTTTTCGTATTCTGTTTCGAGAGTATCTTCTTGTGTAACGGTGTCTGTTTTCGGTGCCGAATTTTGGCATCCGATAAAAAGTAAAAGTTGTATTTGCATCGTGATCTCCTGTACTGATATATTCGGAAATCATTTTTTTATATTTCATTAGTAATTGTTTTAAACCAATTAAATCGTACTGAAAAAAAAGTACAAATAATCTTTAAAGCTGCGCCTGATTTTTCTCCTTGCTCTATCCGTCATGGGATTCCTTCTTACGCTGCTGGCGTGATGTAAATAGAAAAAACTGAGGCCGGCTTGATGATTGTACTGCATGGGTTAATTTTTCCTGAGTCTCTCGAGAGCATGTATTGTTTATGATTGTATCTTTTGCCCTAATGCTTATATTTGAAGCCTGTATACTAAGTCCGAAAGACTGGGACAAAGATCAAGATGGCATTCTCTTTGTGGACGATTGTGATGATACTCTACCAAATGACAGAGACTGTGACGGCGTCCTTGCGGCAGATGATTGTGATGATTTGGATGCGAGCACGATTTACGACATGGATTGTGACGGCATACCCGTGGAGGAAGATTGTGATGATTTGGATGCGAGTACGCTCAACGATATGGACTGTGACGGTGTCTTAGCCGAGCATGATTGCGATGATCACAGCGCGAATATCATCAGTTCGCCCATGTCCGACTACGATGGCGATGGAATCCCTTGTTTCGATGATTGTGATGATTTCGATGCCGTTATTGTGTCGCAAATCTCCGTTGACCCCGAGTGCGATCTCTTCTTTGTCGCAAGCAATAACGTTACGATTGTATGCCCTGACGTGATGGTTGGAGAGGTCGGTTATGTTGGTGACGTACAATACACCAAGCGAGACAAAGAGGCGTTAGAGTCTATGCGACAACGTGGCGACTGGATCGGCCTCTCCACCAGCTGTACGAGTGATATAACCGATATGGCAGCACTTTTTGGGAATGCTCAGCCCCTCGAGATGGATATTACGCATTGGGATGTCAGCAGTGTCCGCGATATGTCATGGATGTTCGCGTCCTCTTCCTTTGATCAGGATATAGGAAACTGGGATACTTCAGAGGTTGTTACCATGGATTACATGTTTCAGTCGGCTTCTTCGTTCAACCAAGATTTGAGTAACTGGTGCGTTAGTAACATTTCATCCGTACCGATCGGCTTTAGTAGCGGTACAACAAGCTGGACACAGCCACAGCCCGATTGGGGAACGTGTCCGTAGAATAAAGAATCGATATTATCGTAGTTTTTCGACGATTATGAACGTAACTTGCGTTTAGTCTTTCATTTTACGCCTTGCTCTATCGATGCCGTTTTGAACACTCGCTTTTCGGGCTTTTCCTTACAATGCACAAAACGTTTTCCTTAAGGTATATCCCTCAGGGACAAGAATAGCCGAGGTGTTTTTCAACATTAGGCGATGAATCTATCGGGTAACTCAAAGTGAATCATTTTCTCCCGACGGAATCATTCTTTCTCTTTGTTTTGGTAGGTTTTATAAAGATTCTTATCGACTTTGAGAATACGATTTGAGAGAAGATCGCATTCCCGAACGAACTAGTTTTTATCGATGATCACATAGCCGTGACCGCTGTTGTATCCGCTGGTTCCGGACTGGTTGCTGCCGTCGTTGTAAGAGCCACCGCCGCCTCCGCCATCATCGTTTCCGCGTTCGCCGCCTCCGCCACCGGAGTAGCCTCCGCCGCCGCCTCCGCCTTCGGAGTCCGTAGAGCCACTCGCGCCGTTTGCACCGCCTCCGCCGAAACCGCCGCTGGCACCGCCATTCGCACCGCCGTTTCCGCCGCTCAAAGCCGCCGTGCCGCCATAAGAGCCAGAGCCGCTGCCTGACCAGCCTCCACCACCTCCGCCGCTTCCGCCGCTTCCGCCGCCGTTTCCGCTGGTACCGGCGCTGCCGGAGCCACTGCGGGAACTGGTACCGCTTTCGGATGTTACACCACCTTGCGCGTTGTAGTAGCTACTTTGAGAAAAGTCTCCGGCTCCGCCGCCACCACCGGCTACGATCAAGGGAGTGCTGCTGCCGGAGATCCACACAAACGTGCCTCCGCCACCGCCACCGCCACCGGCGGCCAAGCCCTGTTGTCCGACGATGATGTTGAGAACGTCGTCTTCACTCAAGGTAAAGGTGCCGATGATTTGTGCTCCTTGACCGGGTGTGCCGGTTCCGTCGGAATCGGTTCCTTTACCACCCTCTGCGCCATAGACTTCGATGGTGTAGCTTCCATCACTCGGAATGGTATAGCTTTGGATACCCGAAGATAGGGTGACCAAATCCTGTAGGTTGCTTCCGGAATATTCGCTGTCGCACTGAGACTGGCTGGGACCCGTGTTGCCGGTTTGAGAACAGTTGGTGAAGGTAATCGCACCATCCCAAGCGCTCTCAATTACGACCGACGTGCTGATGGCGGTTCCGTCTTCGTCTCCATCGTTTGGAACGACCGTGCATTCCCATTCTTCGGAAGAGTTGGTCTCTATGGCGGCGACGGTGCTGCTCGAGGTAGAATCCGCCGCATCACCAAAATCAACACCATCAACTGTCCATGTAAAAGTATAGCTAACGGTGTCGCCATCGGCATCCGTAGAGTCGGTATCGACGGAACAGACGAGGTTGTCTTCTTGTTCCGTTGGGGACGTGGGTGAAATGGAAATGCTCGGCGCTTCCGGTGGTGTATTGCTGACGGTCAAAGATGCCGTTACCGGTGTGCTCGTATCAAAACTATCATCCGCCGTTACGCTGACTTCTACGGTATCTTCCTTGTCGAAAAGAGAGGAATCGAGCGTTGTACCCTTTCCGCTTTGCACTTCTGTACCATTGACCGACCAGGTGTAGTCGAGCAGTAGCGTGTTGCCGTCGAGATCGCTTGCGGTCGCAGAAGCCGTCAGCGTATCGGTTGTATAGAGCGGGTCGGGAGAGAGAGAGACGCTGTCGACGGTCGGGGCTTGGTTACGAACAGTGATGCTTATCGATGCGGCGGTTCCTTCGAGAAGTCCGTCAGACGGTGTCACCGTACAGGCAACGACATCTTCTGCAACAAAGACACCGCTGAGGCTATTGCTCGTTTCCGTGTGGGCTGTTCCATTGATAGACCAAGCGTATGTATACGTAAGAGTATCGTCATCGGGGTCGCTACCCGCGGAGACCGCACAGGTTAGTGTGCTACTGATGTATGCTGGATCGGGCGACAACTCGAGGGTTGGTGAATTGGGTGCTCGGTTTCCAATGGTAACGGTTGTACTGTCGCTGTCGCTGTCGCCGCTGCCGTCTACCACGCCTGCAGCACATGAAACGACATCGTTTCGCGATGCGAGTGTGCTGTCCAGCGTAAGGGTAGAGCCGGTTCCCAATGTGGCTCCCGTTGTTGTATTCGTCCATGTAAAGCTTTCGCTCAAGGATTGCCCATCCGCGTCAGATGCCGTGATCGAACAGGTCAAGGTGTCGTCGTTATAGGCTGGATCGGGGGAGATGCTCACGTCGGAAATGACTGGAGCGGTGTTGGCGATGGACACCGAAGAGGTGAGGGTATCAGAGGCGCCGTAGTTGTCTGTAACCGAAGCGGTACAGGTAATGCTATCGCCCGGGGCTGCCGTGGTTGGGGTTAGGGTAAGGGTATTCGTGGATCCCAGTGTGGTTGTCCCGTTGGTCCATTCATACGAGATACTCAGTCCTTCGTCGTCGGCATCGGTCAGTGTTGCACTACATGTGAGGGTAGAGGAGGTGTCGATGGCTGAGCTGGGAGAAATTTCAATATCGCTCAGACTCGGGGCGGTATTGATGACCGCGACCGAAGCCGAAGATGTCGCCTGCTCTCCGGTCGTATCTTCAGCGGTGATCGTACAGGTTATGAAATCGGTTGGTTGTGCGATGGACGGGGACAAGGTGAGCGAAGTGTTGCTGCCGATCACGCTGGACTGTGAGGTATTGGTCCATTCGTAGGTCATGGAAACCGATCCGCCATCGGGATCGATCGCAACGCCGGAACAACTCAAAGAAGTACTGGTCGTGATTCCGGTGCCGGGAATAATATTGGCCGCGGTTGTAAAATTTGGAACGGTGCTCTCTACGTAAATGCTGGTGCTTTCGCTATCGGTTCCGGCATAAGAGTCGGTTGCGGTAGCCGTACAGGTGATTTCGTCCCCGCCGGTCGCCATCGAAGATGTGAGCGTCAAGGTTGGACCCGTGCCGATGATTGACGAGCTGGTCGAATTGCTCCACTCATAAGAGTAGGTTGGGATATCTCCCTCTGGATCGGTTGCAGCGGCACTGCACTCAATGCTGTCGCCAATTGCCACGCTGGCGGCATCGATACTCAACGAGGTAATCGCGGGTGGTAGATTGGAAACGGTGGCGGTTGTACTGTCGGTTGCGGTATCACCCGATGGATCGGTGATGGTCAAGCTGCAGGATATTTCATCGTTGGGAGCGGCCAGCGCAGAACCCAAGGTAATACTGCTACTGCTGCCGATTAGATCACCGGTGGTGATATTATTCCAGACGTAGCCCTCGGAAAGGCTCTCGAGATCCGCATCTTCACTGTCTCCAATGCAGTTCAACGTATCGCCCAAGTATGGGGTCGAAGGGGATATGTTTAAGGAGTTGATAACGGGTTCAGTGTTGGCAATGGTCACGTAGACGCTACCGGTATCCGAAGAAGAACTGTCCTCAGCCAGTAGGGTACATCGAATGGTACTCCCTGGCTGAACCGCTAGCGGAGACAGCGTGATCGAAGCGCCGCTGCCCAAGGTGGTCGCAGTGCTTTCGTTGTACCACGTGTAGGTTTCGGTGATACTATCCCCATCGAGATCGGTTACAACGGCACTACAGGTAATGGTATCAGAACTCTTGGGATTGTTATCGGAGACCGAAATCGAGTCGATGGTTGGAGCGGTATTGCCCAAGACAAAGGACTCGCTTGCGCTGACGCTACTGCCATATCCGTCTACGGCAGTGACCGTACACGATATCTCGTCCCCGCCAACCGCAATTGAACTATCGATTTCAAGCTCGGCGTCGCTGCCGATTGAAATACCGCTCTCTTCATTGAACCATTCATAGATCAAGGTCAGGTCTTCCTCGTCTCCATCGCTGGTGGTGGCGACGCACTCTACGGTGTCACCGATGGCGGGTGAAGCCGGGGAGAAGGTAATGCTATCGATTTCGGGGTCTTGGTTCAATAGAGTAATGCTATCGCTGCCGCTTCCGGTCGCTCCGGAGGGGTCGACCGCTGTTGCAGAGCAGGTGATTTCGTCGGTTGGGCTGGCCATCTGCGCGGTAAGCGTCAAGGTTGCGGCGGCTCCCAAGGTACCACCGGTTGTGCTGTTGGTCCATGTAAAGCTTTCCGTATATCCGAGCTGATCCGGATCATTGGCGTCCAAGGAGCAAGTGAGCGTGTCTCCAATGGTCGACTCAGAAGGGGAGATCGTTACGGAGTTGACAGTAGGACCGCTGTTAGCGATATACACCGAACTCGAGATAGAATCGGATGCATCGCCATCGCTCACCGTGTAGCTGCATGAAACCGAATCGCCCGGCGATACGATATCGGAGCTCAATTCCAAACTGCTGTTCGAACCCAGCGTAGCACCCGTCGTTGTATTGGTCCAGGTGTAGCTTTCGATGAGGGTGTCGCCGTCTTCTTCGATGACACCGACATTACACAGCAGCGTGTCGGTGGTGTTGGGAAGACTGGGGGTAATGGAAACCGTATCGATGGACGGCTCGGCGTTCTCGATGGTGATGATGGCTTCCGTGTAGTTTCCGTCTTGATATCCATCGTTTGGTGTGACGCGTACGGCCCAAAGTTCCCCTTTGGCGGTTTGGGACGAATCTATACTGGCCGTTATATTCGATGTAACAATACCGTTTTGATACCATTCATAGCTGTAGGCGACATTTTGCCCGTCTCCATCGGTGGAGCCCGAAGCATAGGCGAGCAGGGTGTCTCCCGTATTGGCCGGGTCGGGCGAAATCGTGACGTTTGGAGCGGTTGGCAGCGTGTTGATTCGGATGCTGAGAGTGGCGGAGTCGGTCAAGCCGATACCATCGGTCGCGGTGATGGTAATGTTGTGAATGCCGGCGCTCAGTGAACTGGTGTTAAGAGTTATGGTGCCGTTTGAGTTCGCGTTTTGGTTGGAGAATTCACCGTCTACATCGGAGAACCAAGAGAGCGAGAGATTGCTGGCAACTTCCTCGTTGTCTTCCAACGTTCCCTGAAAGGAAACCGAATTGCCCAACGCGAAGATATCATCGTTTTCGGGTGTGGTAAGCGTCAGCGTCGGCGGTGTGCCAATGGAAATGATGATGCTGTCGGAACAACTACTCCCGATTTCATCCTCGACGGTAAATTGGATCGTATGGGTATTGGTTGAGAGATCGGCGGTCGCCAACGTGACGTCGCCACTGGAGTTAATCACCCCCGATCCGAGATCTCCGTCTTTGTCTGATGTCCACGAAATACTCAGTCCGTCCATTGCGAGTTCTTCGTCGTTGGCGTTGGCCGAGAATACAATGGTTTCTCCGGCGATGAAGGAGGCACCCGTTTCCGGGCTGGTAATTGCGCAGTTGGGATTGGTGTTGGGGCCACCGACCAAAACATTGATGCTGTCTGATGCCGATTTTCCGGATAGATCTTCGACGTTGAGCGTAAGCGCATGCTCCCCTTCCGAGAGGTTTACATATTCCTCCATTAGACCGCTTGAGTCCGGTTGCGCAGTGGTTGCCAATACTCCGTCGACGGATGATGTCCATTGATAGCTCAAATCGGACGGATCATCTTCCTCATCCGTGATGGTCGCAGAGAGCAAAATGAGCTGATCGCTGTAATAGAGTCCATCGCCGGTGGGGCTGATAATCGATACGCTGGGCGCGCTGGTTTCCAGAACCGTCACCTCTATAGAGGCGAGACCGGATGCACCCTCGGGATCGGTTACTTGAAGTCTTACGCTCGATTCATCTGCTTCGAGGCTGACGGAGCATATTGTCGTTCCGTCTGCTTCTGGCTGACTTTCGGGGCACAGTGTGCGTTGGTCAGAACTCCAGGTGACCGTGAGTTCGTTCATGTCGTGGTTGGCATCGCTGACGGTTCCTTGCCAAACCGTTTCGTATCCTTGGAGGAATTCTTCACCGTCAGAGTGTGAAACGATGGTTGCCTCGGGGTTCGTATTGTATACGGTTACGGCTTTATCGGAAGAGCATCCCAGCCCGATCAGAGTAGAAAGCAATGAAAATTTCATGATTTATCCTCGAAGTAGTACTCAAGATCTGTAATCTGTTTGTTCGGCAGTGCCCGTTTTAGGACATATTTTTCTTCCTCTCGAGTAATTTAGGCGTATGGTATTCCTTTTGGGAGACGGTTGCGGATTTCGGTGAAGATCCTTTGTGACGACATCTTTTTCCATACACATCACAATCGCTGTTCGTGTGCAAGGTTCAATTCCTTTCTGCGTAAAAATGGGACTGCGCGTACTGCGAACTTCGCGGGTAAGGATACAACGGCCGTTGCCCTCGCACTCGTTTCAACGGTCCTTTTGTGTAATTTACTGTCTACATCGTATGCTTCGATGTATAGTGAAACAGTTCATAGAATACGCATAGAGGAGCCAAAATGATATATGGAGCGATATTTTTGTGGGCGGGCTGTCAAACGGAGCCGCAAGGGCTGAGAGAGACCCCAATTGCGAGCGAAGGTCCGATGATCGTGATCGATTGGGAAGCGGATCCACTGCCGGAGTTACCCTTTCCAAACAACCTAGCGACCCGTCCGGATAGCGGAAGTCCAACGGGTAGAAGACTCAACATCTCTTTGGTCGCCGTCACCGAACATGAATCTGAGATCCGAGGCCAGTTAAACCAAATGACCGGATTTGGGATTTTTTCTCCGATCAGCGTATCCTTTTCAACACCGCTCGATCTCGACAACATTGCGGCCAGACACCGAGACGATCCCAATCTCGATGACACGCAATTTGAAGACGATGCCTTCTTTTTGATCAACGTAGATCCAAATTCTCCGGGATACTTGCAAGCGGTGCCGTTAGAAGTGGGACACGGTCGATATCCCATGGATGTTCCGAATTCTGCACGATTCTTTCCCAATGATTCAAGAGATGGATCGCCAACGGTGATCTTTGACACGGTAGATGAAGACACAAATGGAAATGGTGTGTTGGATTGGGGAGAGGATACCGACAACGATGGGATTCTCGACATTCCCAATCTCTACCCCATCGACGGGGATCCCGTCGATGATTTGTTGCCTTTCTATGAGCGTGCAACCAACACCTTGTTGATTCGTCCGGTGGATCCGCTCTACGAGGAGACGACCTATGCTGTTGTACTCACGAACCGATTGGTTGGTGAAGATGGATTTCCGGTTCGCTCCCCTTGGAAGTACATCCACCATCTCGATCAAACGGAGGAACTCTCTCCACTGCCCGAAGCGCTCTCGAATCTCGGTCTGTCGCTAGAAGACGTCGCCTTTGCTTGGACGTACAGTACCGGAAGAGTCACAGGAGACTTGGTTGATATCCGTTTGGGATTGTATGGAGAGGGCCCATTTCAATCTTTGGAAACGGAATATCCGGCAGGGGTCGAGCAAGCGCATGTATTACATGATATCGATGGAATTAGTCCTTACACATTGCCTTTGAGCGATCTGGTCGATATTTTACTAAATTTGGATCTGCTCGAAGGCGAAGGGGGCGACATCGCCGCCGATTCTTTTTCTCGCTATGCGAGCCATATGGTCGGCGGAAGCTTTTTTACCCCGTATTTTTTGGTCGATAAAGATGATGATGGTCGCGACGATTCGGACGAGCAATGGGAGTTGGATCCGATGCAAGGGACCTATACCGCTGCACCGATGCGCATACCCTTTACCTGTGCATTGCCCAGTGAAAGTACGGGTGCATCTCCTCCCTACGATGTGGTGATATACGGGCACGGATACGGCTCTTCGCGCTTGGAGTCTTTATCCTTTGGATGGGTATTCACGCAACTGGGCTATGCTTTTTGTTTTATGGACTTTCCGGGACACGGTCCAAGCATCAACGAGAACGACTTGCCTGCCATCGAGTCCGTTTTGGATGCGAACCATCTTCTCCCGTTTTTGACGCATCTTCGGGACAGTCGCTCGAGAGACCTGAACAACGACGGTAAAAAAGATTCTGGAGGAGATCAATGGTCTGCAGATGTGTTTCACACACGAGATATGGTTCGACAAGCGGTTGTAGACTGGATGCAGTTCGTGCGTAGCTTCAAAGAGTGCGGTAATGGGCAAATGGTCTTTGACGATGGCAGTGAGGCCACTTCTTGTGACTGGGACGATGACGGAACCATCGATCTTGGTGGGCCGGATGTGAACTACTATATTCTCGGCGGATCGTTGGGGGGAATCAATTCGGCGGTCGCGGCCGCTGTTATGCCGGAAGTGGAGGCCTTTGTACCGGTTGCGGGCGGAGCCGGTCTCTTCGATATGGCGCTGCGAACCGAAATTGGCGGTGCGGTGGAAGCGATGCACGGTCGGATTATGGGGCCGCTCTTTCTCGGGTATCCCGTCGCCGACTCCGATGCCCTTCGGATTGTTCAAATGGTGAATTCTGAACGAAGAATGAAGGAACTGCCCATTGCCACGATCGAGTCCTTTCCCAAAAATGGGAAGATTGTGATCGAAAATCAAAACAACGGGGAAGTACGCGAAGGGCTGATTCCCGAAGATGGCCGATTTCGATTGGCCATGCCTTGTGACGGCTTAGATCCATCCGAGAAGCGGTTGGCTGCAGGTATTCCCGACACCGGTCCGGAAGAGGGAGTGATATACCAAGTTTCGGACAACAAAGGTTTGGGCGACCCTCTTCGAATTACCATTTATGACGAAGCAGGAGAACGGCTCCACACCATCGAACAGTGGTCTGAAGATGTTTTACACGAGGGTGTGACCATGCCGGCCGGCTCTCCGCTCGTCGCGGGAACCTACGGATCCGGAAGAATACGGGGATCGTCGAACTTGCGAAGAATTGCATCGATCTTTGGCGCTGCACTGGAAGCAGGCGATCCCATATCCTATGCGCCCCATTACTTTTTGCGTCCCTTTGAAAAATTGGGCGGAGAACAGACCAACGTATTGTTGATGCCAACCATCGGAGACAGCATTGTCCCCGTGAGCGCCGGAATCACGATGGCGCGAGCGGCGGGCATCATAGATCAGACCGCTGTAGACGAGCGATACGGTATGACCGTCGATCAGTGGCTGGTGGAAAAGCGCGTAATCCAGGGCGTAGAGCAGTATGGTCCATATGTCGATATTAACGGAGAGTCTTGCTTATTTGACGCCGACGATTTAGACAATGGGCTCGATGGAACGGGTGCGCCGAGCGAAGCTCCTCTGCGGGTATTTAAAGAGACAGACGTGGGTATCAGCGGTCTGCGATTGCCCTACATCTCAACCCGAGGGGCACACGGATTTTCGTTTCCGGAACCCAGCAATCCCGGAGACCAAAACTCATTTGCCGTAAATTCCATCGCGCACTACTTCCTCATGAACGCCCAAGAGCTATCGGCTGATCCGTGTATGTCTGATTTTACCTGCGATTGGATTCCTGCACTCGATGTAAACACCCAGGAGGACGGAGAATGATTTATTATATACTCTCGAGCCTGGCTCTCTCTGAAGAATCTTCGAGCGTCATCGATGTTCATGCGACGCTTCGACTCAATGCGACACAAAGACCCGGATTTGCCGTGGATTTTGAAGGAGAATATCTCGAAGAGGGATGGAGCTTTGATTCTCGTTTGCGTAGCGGTATGGTCGTTCAGGAAAAAGCGTGGTCTTTCACGCTCGATGGAGATATTTTTCACGGCCAATTCGCTGGTACGCCGTGGAATCTCTCCGGTGTAGAGCATCGCTATCATCCGGAGAGAATCGGTCTTTTGAATCCGGACAACTTCGCTTTGCGAAATGCCAACTTGAAAGCCAAAATCGGAGCGGTAGGGATTTTGGCCGGTGTGGTTACCTCGCATTGGGGTATGGGACTGGTGTCCAACGATGGGGCGCACGAGAGAGAATTTGGAAGAGCGGATTATGGCGATCGCATGTTGCGTATGGCTCTCTCCACGAAGATGTCCGATGTGGTGTACACCCTCGCCGGCGATTTCGTTCTCGAAGATGACATCGGAGGTGCCAGTGATTCTTATCGTTCATACCAAGGTCTCTTTTCGGTCAATTATATACCGGCAAAACACTCACAAATTGGTATTCTTGGGGTCTATCGCCACCAAACCGATATCGAAACCGAACAATTGTTACGCGGATTCTTTATCGATTCCTATGCCAAAACCCAGCTGGTTTTGGGGTCGGTTCAGTTTGAGGGAGAGGCAGAGGTTGCGTACCTACACGGTCAAACGGATCGGATCACCAACCGAAACAATCCAGACGGACTGCCGGTTCGATCGTTGGGGGCAGCCTTCCGTGTGGAAGCCAAACCGAGCAGCGAAGAGCCTTCAATAAATATTTCGGGTGGGGTGAATGGGGGATACGCTTCTGGAGACGCAGACCCTTCAGATGGCTTGTACTCAACTTTTACCTTCGATCGGGATCACAACGCCGGTGCTTTTTTATTCGATCTACATCAGGCGGCGAGAGAAGTCGCGGAGCATAATCTCTTGATCGATCCAGAGCACGCAGGTCAACCACCCGACGGTGTAGATTCGTTGGTGACCGAAGGAGCGATTCGACAAACGATGTATCTCCAGCCGTTTCTTAATTACACGCCCGTGAAGCAGCTACAATTGCGGCTGGGTTCGGTACATGCGTGGAGTACAACGCCCATACGAAGCGCTTTTATCAGCTATCGAAACGGTGGCGTGGCGCTCAACTACGCGGGTGAGGAAGCCGATGGATACTTTTTGGGTTCAGAACTCAATTGGAGGCTGACGGCAGAGAATCTCTCGGAGAGTACCCAGTGGCTATCGGTTTTTGTGGAGGGTGCCCATCTTCTCCCGTCGAAAAATCTCAGTACCGAAGAGATCTTGTCCTCGATTCGAGTGCAAAGCGAATTTTCTTGGTAGTGCGAACATCATCAAAGCAGCCAATGTCAAAGGTGCGCGTTGTCGAGGGAAAGGTTTGCTATGCCCTCTTGTGAACCTCTCGAAGCAAGGCTTCATGGAACTTCTTTGGGTAGAGGAATACGAATTCTTCCAACCCGAGAGGAAAAAAGCGATACATGAGTCTATACTCTTAATTTGTGCGCGTTCATGCTTTTCCTATTCCTATCTTGTACTTCTTCGCAAAATACACCCACGCAATTCGACACCGAGTATATACAAGATCTTGCGATATATCCTTCCGAACGCATACCGTCCGTTCTCGTCGTTACGTTTGAAAGCGTAGAGCCCGGAGATTCTCATGTTGTTTTTGGGTATGAGGGTGAGACACAATACGCTACGCCCATTCAGCGAAATCAATCTTCTCATCGGGCTTATCTCGTCGGGATGAATCCAAGCAGCGATATAGAGCTCAAAATCGTACTGGAAACCGAAGAGGGACGGTACGAGAGCCCAACGGTAACTGCGCAGAATGGAGCGCTCCCTTTCGATTCCTACGCGTTTGAAGTTACCATCAACAATTATTCTGCTCCCCCGGACACAACCCTTTTGATGAGTGTTTTTGGAGAGCCTTGTCATCTCGTTATGGCGTCCATGAACGGACGTGTTTTTTGGTCGATGGAACAAGGAGATGAGGAGTATGCCGGTTTAGATGTCATGTTTCATCGCAATGAAATTCTCTACAATACACTTCACGTGCAGTCTCAACAGATGAATTACAATCCGATGGCCGAGAACAATCAGATCCATCGCGTCGATCTTGCTGGATATCCACTCGAGGAGTATACCACTCCCTTGGCGCATCATTTTTTTACTCTTGGACCAAACGAGGAACTCGTTTGGCTGGCTACAGAGACCGAGTCGGTCAACAATATCGATATCAAAGGTGATGCGGTGATTCAACAAGAACTATCGGGTACAGAGGTATTGTTGTCCCTCTTTGATATTTTTACGCCCCCATATCTCACCGATGATATCGAGTTCATCGATTGGACGCATGCGAATGGTCTGACATGGGATGCGCGACGTGAAAGCTATACGCTGTCCGCGGCCAACACCAACAAAATCGTAGAGTTTTCTGCAGAGGGCACACCATTGCGGATCATTGGAAGGGATGCAGAGGAGGGAGAGTATGGCTTTTTCAATTTCAATCACGCCTTCCGCTTTCCACATGGCGTACATTGGACACAAAACGGTGAATTGTTGGTGTTCTCAACCGTGCAAAACACCAGTCAGGCGATTCGGTACGCGATTGACGAGGACGAGAAAAAACTGACCCAAGTTTGGTCTTTTGGAGCCGATTACGGCTATCGAGCGCATGTATTGGGAAGCGTACAAGAGCTTTCCGATGGCAACATACTCATTAATTGGGGCTCGGTCGGCATGCTACAAATCGTCAGCCCGGAGGGAACGGTCTTATGGGAAGCACGTACGGCCTTACAGCGATTCATCAACGACGTGCAGTTTCTTCCCCGTCCCTACGATTTGGCTGAGGAAGAGCCCGACGAATAGAAAACGCAATCGAAACTTTCTTCTTGTATGCGTTCGTCCGAGCGGATTCTTGGATTTCACACAGTCGACGCAAAACGATTCGGTTTCATGCGGCACAATACCATAAACAAAATTAAAAAGGAGAATCCGATGCGTTTACTTTTATGCCTTTTCGCGCTTACCGCATGCTCTGACAACAGCAGCGATGAAAAAGACGGGGATGTAAACAACGAAACAAACAACGAGACGGCTGCAGAAGAGAGCATTGTCGACAGCGACAGCGACGGGTTGTCCGATGAAGAAGAAGCAGAATTGGGAACCGATCCCAATGACGCCGACACCGACGATGATGGCTTGAGCGATGGCGAAGAGGCCGAAGGCGAATCCGATCCACTGCAAGCGGACGCCGACGACGATGGCTTGAACGACAGTGAAGAAGCGGCTGCCAATACGGATCCGAACAACGCCGATACCGATGGCGATGGTGCCGAAGACGGAATCGAGCTGGAACAGGCAACCGATCCGACCGATGCCAATAGCTTTCCGATCAAACCGGAAGAAGGAGACTGGCTTTTGAGCAACACCAACGTACTCTTGGATGGCTGTAATTTAGAAAGTCTCTTGAGCACCTTTGGTAGCGATCTCTTCGCCATTTTGCCGGAAGACTACCGAATTGTCAATTCAACCTATGAAAACTTTGAAATTGAGATCTCTACCGGCAACGCCTCTTGCCCCATTGGATCGTCGGGTTTTGTATGCGAAACCCTATCCATTAATGAGTCCATCGACGATGTGGGCGTAGTCATTAGCGTCGATCTGAATTTGGAAGGAACGCTCAGTAGCGCGACCTCAATGGAAGCTACGTTGTCCGCAACGCTGACCAATTGCGAAGGAAATGCTTGTGGTCTTTTGACCCTTGCCAACGTCAATATCCCTTGTGATGTGAGTATTCGCGGACAGGGAAACCGATAAACGCTACCAAGCAGCGTATACCAAACCAAAGGGGTCGACCCAGGTCGAATTGCTCATTGCAACTACGCACCGATCTTGAGACGGGTCGATTAGGATAGCGGTTTTGGCGCTTTGTTGGCTACCGCTGTGTCCGACGACAGCACCCGATACAAAGAATCCAAGGCCGTACTCGTCCGCCTGCGGCTGAACCGTCCATAATTCGCTGTCGCGCATCGTTGGATCGAGAAGAACATCTCCGAGTAAGCCGGCACAAAAACGCGCCAGGTCCTCTGCCGTCGAATTCACTCCTCCGGCCGCCAGTTTCCAACTCACATCGGAGTCTGTATCGGGCGATGGTGCGCCGTCTACCCAGTTGTATCCCGTGACACGATTGGGTGCGGGATCCCAGTGATAGTCCGGAAGCAAGGTTTGCGCACCGATAATGTCGTTGATTCCTTCCTTCAGCAATTGTTCGTATGACGAGCCGCTGGCAGACTCCAGTGCGACACCGGCAAGATTGAAACCCGGGGTGCTGTAGTGGTAGGCGCTTCCAGGTATACACAAAAGCGGCGCTTCTTCCCAAAACGTAATCGCCCAAGCCATACCGGTATTCACATTGGGATCATTTCGATCTTCCTGTTCCGGCTCCGGCCATACGGCGCCGTTCGAATAGTGTTGTACGCAGCCTGTATGAGATAGAAGTTGCCGGAGCGTAATCATGCGATCCGCTTCTGGAATCTCGAGCGCATCGTCGAGATCTGTCCAGCCGTTTGGTAGATATGTCGAGGGCACTTGGTAGTTCTCATAGAGCATTTCCACCGAATCGTCGATATCCAGCACGCTTGCTTCTTGAAGCTGCATCGCCAACACACCGGTGAGACCCTTGGCCAGCGATGCCCATCGGAAACGATGAACAGAGGGATCTACAGGGGTTTCTTGCGCAAGATCTGCATAGCCGAACCCTCGCAGGTATACAATGTCTTGTCCCTCTACGACCGCAACCGCCGCGCCGACTATATCTTGGCTTTCCATCTCACTTTCAATCTGACTGTCTACGTTTGGCATCGATTGAAGATGCAGTTGAATATAAGGCGTGACGAGACCGTGTAGCGCTCCTTCCCACAACAATGCATCATCGTTCTGCAGCCGTATCAAGCCTTGGTGCGAACCTTCTGCAACGTGTGAATCCCAGCGAAACGCAAATTCCATTTGCTCATCCGGCTCGATGAGCAGCGGAAAGTCAACCGTGAGGGATACGAAGTCTGGTAACGATATTTCCGTTATTGGTTGCGAGGTCGCTCCGGTATTGCGGACGCGAAGAATACCTACATTTTCTTCGATGAATCGGCGATTGTCCGGCATCGACATCGCCTCGGCAGAGTCTATATCTTCTCCCTCCCACTGAATTTGGATAGTTGAGCCTACCTCTACGGCATCATTTGAGTCATTTTTTTCTTCTGCTGTATTACACGCATACCCGAATAAAAACCAAAGCTGCACTATGATTGCCCCCATTTTTGACGATTCGCTACCTTGAAATCATTTTATGGTGTATTCGTTATTCCGGTATATCGCAACGTCATTGTATATGGAAAGAGAAAAGGAAAACCATTCGACCGATGCTCTCAAAGGACGGAGGGTCGTGAAAACGGTTGTGCAGTTGGGATGGCTTCGTTTTGACGTGTGAACGAGGTCGTCGAGAGAGGGCCAAATAAAGTGATCTAATCGAAAAGACGCCATCACGGTTGTTGTCTAAATGCGAAAACTATTTTTCCGGAGAGGCAAGGATATGTTTAAAAAAATCAAAGCC
>JAYYRF010000848.1:0-3393 GCA_036127535.1 Myxococcota bacterium
AAAAGACGAAGAGGGGGTTTCAACAGCAACCAAAATGTCATTGTACCTATTGACGGATCAGCCGCGTTTGGTCGCCTCTATGACCGCGAAGAGTAGCGAAGAGAAACTCTTGAAAGCCAGCGGGCTTTTTCGGCTTGAGAAATTTGAAGAGGCCTTACAATTATCCAGAGAATCTTCTTTGGAAATGAAAGAGGCGCGCCTACTGGAAGCACATATTCAGTACACGTTGGGCAATTCCCAAGGATTGCGCAAAGCACTGTTTGATTATCGTCCGGAGAGTCTTCCCGAACGGTTTTATCTCATACGATTGTACTTAATGGACAAAGACATACAAATGGTGAATTCGCTCTTGAAAGTTTACACCACCCGAGATCCGGAGCGGTGGATGGTGGCCTTGCTATCCTCCTTGCATCAAAAAGATCCCTCTCGAATGTTGGATGCCCTTGAATCTTTTTCGAGAGGGGATCCACGCATTTTATGGAGAAATCCACCCGCGTATTCTTACATCATTCCCTTGGATCGCGCAGCTTTAAAAAAAGCAATCGAACTGCGTATGCAAAAGGGATACGCGCGGAGTCTGGGGTATTGGGCTCTTGGGGATCGTCTCTCTTACGAGTTGCTGCAAGAGGAATTGATATCGGCGCCCATATGTGTTGCCCAAGCACAACATGCTCTCGAGAGGGGAGAGTTAGATTTCGCAAAGGATAAAATTACTTGTGCGCTTCGTTTTCATTCAACTCAGCCCTTCTACACCATGTTGAGCACCATTTTGAATCAAAAGAGGGGTATCAATGAGGATGAGAGAATGGAGAACCAAATTTACCTAGCGGAGGAGAGATCGATTTTATCTTGGGCGGCGACCACCTTGAAAGACCGTGAGCGCATCACAGAAATTTGGTCGCGGATTGATAAAAGTGATAAAGAGCCACCGTATGTAACCCAAAAATGGAGATCGATTCGATGGAAAAAATGAATGTGCTGCTGGTGGGAGCCGGTGGTAGAGAATCCGCTCTTGCCTATAAACTGTTACAAAGCCCCGTTCTAAAACAACTTTATGTTACCGAGGATCACCCTGGCTTTGCCGCGGCGAACTTGGTTGAGGATTGGGAAAATAAGCACTATGATTTGGTTGTGGTGGGACCAGAAAAACCATTGGCAGATGGGATTGCCGATCGATTTCGAGAGAGGGGGGTTCCGGTCTTTGGGCCATCCCAATCAGCGGCCTTACTGGAAGCGTCCAAGGTATTTGCTAAACAGTTTATGCAAGAACAGAATATTCCCACTGCAACCTATACAGTATGTCACTCAAAGGAGGAAGCTTTATCAAGCCTTTACGCCCCGTGTGTCGTGAAAGCCGACGGTTTGGCTGGTGGTAAGGGTGTATATGTGTGTCAAACGAAAGAAGAGGCTGAGCGCGCCGTTGAAGAAATCTTTGCGGGACGCTTCGGAAGCGCAGGAAAGCGTGTTGTTATCGAGGAGTTTCTAGAAGGGCCGGAATTGTCTTTAATTGCGGTATGTAACGGCAGTTCAGCTATCCCATTACTGCCATGTCGCGATCACAAAAGACGATTCGAGAACGATAAAGGACCCAATACGGGTGGGATGGGTGCGATATGTCCTCCTCCTGACTTTGATCGGAAAGAGATTCGTGGGATTATGGAGACAGTCATCGATCCCGTTCTACAAGGCATGAACGATCGAGGCACACCTTTTATCGGTGCATTGTATGCAGGATTGATGCTCACGCAGAACGGTCCGAAGGTGTTGGAATTCAATGTCCGTTTCGGAGACCCGGAATGCCAGCCGCTGATGATGATGATGAAGAGCGATCTATTAACGTTGTTATATGCGGCCGCTACCGGTGACATGCTGCCCGAGCCCGTATGGAACGAAGGGGCGAGTTGTTGCGTCGTCGTTTGCTCCAAGGGCTATCCCTTCGGCCCAAAGAAGAAGGCATTAATCCAAAACTTACCCGAAAATACCAAGATGCTGCACGTCTTTCTCGCCGGCACAGAGATGAAGAAGGAAGAGCTTTGGAGTAAGGGTGGTCGGGTCTTGGCTGTGTGTGCGCGTTCAAAAGATCTAGAGTCGGCACGAGAAATAGTATACAAACAGCTCGGACAGGTTATGTTTGAAGATATGTCTTTTCGCAATGATATAGGGGTGATGAAATGACTAAGAAAATTGACGTTGGAATTGTAATGGGCAGCAAATCCGATTTGCCTGTAATGCAGAAGGTTGCTGATGTGTTGGATACCTTGGACATAGGATATGAGATGCGGATTTTATCCGCACATCGCACGCCACTACAGGCGAAGACTTGGGCTGAGACTGCTAAAGACAGAGGTATTCAGGTACTAATATGTGGTGCGGGTATGGCTGCGCACTTGGCTGGAGCCGTTGCAGCACACTCTTTATTGCCTGTAATCGGAGTGCCGCTGGGAGCGACTCTTGGCGGTGTCGACTCTCTTCTCTCAACCGTCCAAATGCCTCCAGGGGTTCCGGTCGCTACCGTTGGAATCGGCTCTGGCGGTGCCAAGAATGCCGCATGGCTCGCAGCCCGAATTATTTCCGTGCATGATTCTTCTGTTGAAGCGCGAATGAAAGCTGCGATAGAAGACAAAAGAAATCAGGTATTGGCGCAAGACGCAGAATTGCAAAAATAGTTTTCGGATTTACGAATTCGAGCAAAGAGGTGATTTTTGTCTCTTGTTATACAAGGCTCATTGCCGGCATCTTTGGCTGCTTCTATTTTATTGCTTACGAAGGCAAGACGATTTGGTTTTCGACTGAATGTAGCAATTGTCCGGCAAAATGTGGTGCGGTTTGCTCCCAAAGTGGTTTTGTTTCGAGATCCGCTGCTGGTTGGGTTGGGCGTAAGCTCCTCGGATTTGGATCCTTCTATCGTTCTCACAAAAGGGGGGTGTAACGAGCCGCTTTGGGTGCGTGTAGGGAACCAATGGATTTCAATAGATCGCTCCGGACGGGGGTTGAAACCAGAAACCCAAGAGTTGATCCGTCTTTTTCAGTCTTATGACCGAGAAAAAATGCATATTGCGCAGTCGATTCGTTTTGCTGCACGGAAACTTGGTGTAGAACTCGAGCCATCAATCATAGATCTGTTTTTTCAATCAGCGACCTTGGAACAAGGACTTCTTCTGATACTGCAGATTGGTCGAACCCTGTCTGGCAGTAGCGGTGATTCAATTTCAGAGAGTTTGTTCCAATCTTCCGGTGAAATCCAAACGAAAATCTTCTCTCGATTGTTCGCGTTGCAAGATGCATTTGCGAAGGTAGGCTGTCATGCTCTTTCGGATTGGATGAAACAACACATGTCCTCTTTAAAAGAGCTACGGCCTCAAATTTTAATGATGAGCTTACCTCCGGATATCG
>JAYYRF010000849.1:0-8535 GCA_036127535.1 Myxococcota bacterium
AGAATGGTGGATCCCCGCGGCCGCTTGCAGCGAGCATTGGGCGACGTAGACACTGAGAACAATTGTCATACTCATTGCGCTGGATGAAAAGGAACAAATTCGCGTGATGCTACATCACACGGTCTTTGTACTGTCGTACAAAAACAAAAGCGAAATACAACAATTCAGTATTCTTTTCAGACAACCGTGTCAACGACAAATTGTGACCCTTAAGGCTATTCTTCGTCTGTTATTCCGAGATCTGTTTTCAAGGAAAGCAAAGCATCCAAATACCTTCGACCCCGGTCTTGCTCTGCACTAAATACAAACGATGCATACCCCATTAATGTATGCCAATTTTCACCCTCGTGGAACGGCTGATCATTTTGTTGGTTGTGAATGGCCGCGCGAAGCCATTGTTTAAACTCTCTTGGAACGCGAGGGGCATCTGGGCCATTTACAACCAATCCGGTAACGCGCTGACTGTTTCCCTCTCCCATGATGACAACTTTATCGGGATGAACCGCAAATCCTTCGCTTTCTACGATGGATCGAACGACCCCTTCGACCCACTTCATATCGTGCTTTTTGATGGCGCCCACCGGCACGGAAAAAGTGAGGTCATCTGCGTATCGGGTATAACGAAGACCGTATTTTTGACAAAACCCCGTCAATCTACGATCGAGCCGAACACAAGCCAAATTGGTCAAAGAAGGAGATGCAGGTGATCCCTGGGGCAAACATCGCGGCCCTACGGCCACATATACCCATTTGTCCTCTCCGGTTTGGGGGTCTTGAATACAAATGGGTCTCCGCGGCGCTTCCGTACAGATCAAAGATAGTAACGTAGCAATACCTTCTCTATACCCTATGGCGCGAAATAAACCCTTAACTCTTGGAAACGTCAGCGTTGGGAAGAAATTCTTGAGATCCATACTCAACACCACTTGAGAATTTGTATGTACGGACGCATTGCTGAGAATGGATCGGCCATGAGCAAAACCGTGCGCCGCTTCGTGAATGGGCATTCGAGCGGTAATGTTATCGAGTATCCATGACTGCATGGCTTTTAATTTGGGCATGGGCGCCCAAATGTGACGACGTCCTCCACTCTTTTTCGGTATGGAAAACGCGCGATAGTGAATGGTCTCCGCCACGCTTCGATGATAACAAAACCACCGCAACATCGGAGCATCGAGTTCCGGAACCGCAGCAGATAGCGCATCTATTAATTCTTCTAGGCTTTCCAAAACCGGTAAATCATTATCGATAAGGCGACCCTTTGGACGTCCTTTGTCCAAATAATATCTCTCGTACGGATCAAAAAAATCCAAACCGATTCCATCATCCCAAAAGATCCCCTCACCCAAGTGCGCAATATTTTTGGTTTTATAGGCCGCCCACATTAGAGAACGCAGTTCCGCGCGCACTTCATCTTCTTTTTTTCGGTCTTCGATATAGGATTCCTTTGCTTTTTCGTCGGTAAAATCCTTTATCTTTTGACGCTTTCGTACGCGGACACCACGGAGTCGAAACTCCTCTGCAATAAATGCATCCGTTCCAACTTTTTCAATTCTATTTTGGAGAGCGAGAAGCTCTTGGTTACTCAAATTCATGAAATTCTCTCTGAATAAAGGATGAGAAAGGCTTAGCCTGCATTAACAAAACCTTGGGACTCAAGGTCGGCGATACGATTCAAAAAAGCACTGTATGCATCTTCTTGACGCTGATACATCCTGACCCGTCGTTCCGGTCGACCGGAATTAAGCTCGTCTAATGAACCCCATTCGTCGATCAAACGCCGAGCGCGCAGACGCAATCGATGCGCTTGACCCAACTCTCCGTCTTGCAATTGAATCAACATACTCTGCGCAAGAGATTTAATACCGGTCTGTTCACCCAAGACGTACTCTCGACAGTAATGGATCCAAATCGCTTGTAGATGACTGCAAATAGGCTTCTTTCCCTCCGCCCTCATGACATCCATGTACGCGCACGTGCACCCCGGTTTGCGAACGGCTCCCTTTGCATCGAGCTGCAATTTGGGGTTGAATTGTGGATCTTCGGTTTGAAACGATTTTTTTGGCTCCGTTACCACGACAGGATCTGCGGAGAATTTAGCCTGTACGTCACCGTTTTTGTCCCGTTCAAAATTGCGAATTTCTTTGGCAAAATCGACTTCTCCACTGGCGCTCACCGTTATTCTTCCATCCATCTGAACCCGACCGCTTTCGACGAGTTCGTAGGCAAGTTTTTCGTCTTTGTATCCCCTATTTTTAGGGCCAAAACGCAGTTTTTCTATGTCAGTCCGTACAAATAGATTTCGTATTTGATAGCGACCGACTCCTGCATTCGATGCAACAACACCGTTTTGAATCGCCCGAACCAGCACTTTCTGTACGGCGTCAGAATCGATATTGGTCGCGGTCACCAACTCTGCGATGCTCATGTTGCGCTTTTGTTCAAGCATGGAGAGAATCGATTCGTAGCCCGCTGGATTTTGAGTGTCTCTGCGCAAGACCTGATCTCGAAAGAGTCCGCGTGCCCAGTTGATTGGGTTGTACCCCAATGTTCCATAGGTATAACAGACGCTTTTTGAATTAAGGGTCCAAAAAGCCGGTAGCGCATCACCCATCAAGCGTACATTCACACGCTCGATAAAGGGGATGAGAGGCTCCAAGCGCCGAAGCTTGTCTCGGTCGTAAAAACCGATATAGGCACTTTTTTCACCCGTATATGGACCGAGGTTGCTCTTCACTTTCCATCCCCACGGATCGAGTTGAATTTCCGGTGCAACACCCTTGATCAGCGCGATCTGCATTTTTTCTGAATCGCCTTTCTCCGTTTTGTTCAAACGCAAATGTCGCAACACATTGAAAAAATCAATTCGACTGAACGTAACGTTTGGCGAATCCAAAGAAGATGCAGCCATACATTGCAAGATTTCCCTCTTCCAAGAGTTGGGATACAGGAAACTTTTATTTACGCTCCCAAAGTATTTCGCATAAGACTCTCGCTTCTCTTGCTCCCCACCGATCACGACTTCTAACGTTCTTTTGGTGGTAATTTGTAGCAAACCGTCTACCAATTCTGGTCCAACGTCTATATTCGAACACCCGAGCACCAACTCGCCTTTGATTTCGTACGCAGTCGCAGGAACAAAGACCGAAGCCATATCTTGTGCATTCATACTCAGTCCCTCTATGAGTATCCCTTTTTGCGATATGGAGACAACCGGATCCATTCCCAACCAACTTTGGGGATCATTTTTCTGAATAATCTTACAATAGGTGTCCCTGGCCTTCGCGAGATTGGCCGCTCGGCTATCGTAACTTATGGTGCCGGTGTTTCCCGAAGACGGTCGATACTCAAATCCTGGTTCTAAAACCAGCATCAGAGCATTCATCGCTTCCCGAAAAGCACCTTTATCTTGAATCACAATGTGTGCCCGCACCGGACGATTCGTGTTGGTGAACAGACGTAGAACTTGTGGTTCCTCTTCTCGGGTACTCGGTTGGAAATGAGACACGCCGGTATAGGTAAAAACTGTTCTGCCATTTTTTTCGTTTGAAGACATAAAAACCTCAAATATCAATTACATAAAAACCAAAAGACTTATGATCGCTCAACGCGCCGCAGATGCAAGGGAACCCTCTTCCGATACGCACGAGAAGCACAAGAACGCGCCATGCGCCGAAGCTGGTAATCCAAGGTCTCATCTTTGCTGAGTTCTGTTAGATAATCCTCTGCCTCTTGCGTACCGATTAAAGCAACCCCTCGCATCAAGGATTCTACCGAAAGCAAGGGATAGTCCTCTTGCGTCGCGCGGTAGGACTCTGGGCGCATACCCTTCTCGTCTGAGATCCGATTCTCTTTGTCGCGGTGCTGGGCAATGGTCGATTTGTACAGAGATAAACTCTTCAGACGAGCCAGCAACAACAGAGTGCCGGTCGGTTGCCCTGCCGTTAATAGTCTACCCCCTACAATATCCAGCAGAGAATCCTACTCAGATCGAAGAACATCGGCCAATCGAATCAATGCGGCATTATCTTCCAAAAGCCATCCCAATATCTTCGGCGTGCAATCCTTCGCAAGTGTCGGGGTTAAAAGATGCACAAAGAGGAGACGATTTTCGCGAGAAGACTGTTCTAAGAGTGATTCAATAAGATTCCAATCGATGTTTCCTACGAAGAAATACTGCTTCAAAAGAAGGGTAACATCGACGTTAATATCATCTTTCCAAGATAAAAGAGCTGCGATCATCTCGGACAATCCCGTCTTCTCTTCATCGCTCCAACCCAATTGAATCGTACGCTCGAGTAGAGACTGCAACGGAACCATATAGTGCGTTATGACTTTTTCAATACCCTTTTCTCCTTGCTTGAGACGCCCCACCAAAGCACCGATCGTTCGAAAGAAGTCAGACATTACGGAAAAGAAATCAGACTTGTACGTTTCCAAACGGTCTCGATGCTCATTGAAGATGGCCATTGCAGTATTGGTGTACAAAAGAGATGCGTCTTCAAAATTTTCAACGTCGACCAAATAGTCTTGCTTAAATCGACTTAAGGCTTCTTTGATCGGAGGACTTTCTCGGTATACGAGTGCGTGTTGAATCGTGCGGTATCTCTCTCGAAGATTCCCTGAGTGATACTCCTCTTCTTCTGCATAGGCGACCAATGCAAAGAGTTGATCGACCGACAAATAATCCGCCAACGCGTCGACGGCTTCTTCGGTGTAGGCGATCTTTCTCTTGTTTTTGAAAAGCAGCATTTCCGGACGTAGCCGTTCGATCCGTTCCTCTTCGGACTTGTCTTTGAGATACGCCAAATCGATGAACTCTCTTTTTGCAAATTCGCCGTGTATCAACTGTCGAACTTCTCGGTAGGTCTTCTCCAAGAGAGAGTTGTTTGAGATCTCCCATAACGTCTTCTCAACACTCAGAGGATAAAAAGGGTCTCCCTCTAGGTTAAACACGTCGCCAAAGAGCGTCGCCAACATATACTCTTTGAGCAATGTTTCCTTCGTTTCAGAGATAATCAACGCATTGGTTCTGGAATCCTGTCTATGTTTGTTTTCGTCGGGAATCGGCTCCAAGAGCTCAAAGAAGAGATTGGAATAGAAACGCGTTTCGGAAGCATTGTTTCGATTTAAGGCAACCTGTAGCCTTTGCGCAAGGAGACGCGCCACTTCTAAGGCGTGTGCATCAGAACGAGAGAAGTAGCGAAGCGCTCGGTATCCTTTCTCTTTCGTATTGCTGTTTCGCGATCGCGTCATACTGCTGATCAACTGGAAAATACCCTCTGCTTCTTGGGCAAAAATGATTCCTCCCAAAGCCTCCGCCGCGACAACGGCTAAACGTTCTTGGTTGTACGCAGAGATCGACACGTTGTCTTCCATAGGAATCTTCTCGCCAAAGGCATCGAATCCAGCCGCCATCAAAAGAGTCACAACCGCTCGTTCATCGGCCAAATGGCCAAGAGTGCGCATCGCGCGAATTCTCCATTCGATGGAATAGTTCACGCCGACAGCCACCTTCATCAAGTAACTAAACACGTTTGTGCTCAAAGACTGTTTCCCCGCGCGGGCCAAACATTCTGCGACCAAAAGCTGCAGTTCTGTAACCTCTGTTTCCAATGTTCCCAATGACTCTGTTAGCGCCTCCAACAAAACGGATTGTCCTTCTATCGCTTGGTCACGGGCGTCTGGAACCCATAAATCACGATGATCCAGTCGATACACCAAAGCGCGAATGGCCAAATCTTGCATGTTTGGCGCCTTGCGCAAAGAAGCGAATGTTTGCAGGATCTCATCGATAGGAGACTTGCGTACAAGAGTCTTTCCCTCTTCTTCGCGAAGATGCTTTTTGATATCGAAACCCTTGGTATATTTCGCCCAATGAATCAGACGGAATTTGAGAATGCTCGCATAGTCAGATCGCATATACAGATTGTCTATGATGCGGGCAAACAAGACCTCGTCATATACCATGTCGTAAAATTCGATAAATTGCTCGATGCTAACCTGATCCCAATCCAGTTCACGTACCAAGTGCTTCTGCAAAACAGAGAAATGATTCTTGCTCAAGTCTCTCCACGCGACATTGGTTAATACGGGCTCTGTGCATCTCGATATCGAAATGAGTGCGCGCAGCGCAGAGGTATAATCCGGATCTTGGGTGCCCCTGTCTAAAAATTCAAAGAGGGTCTCCACCACGCTGGGGTGTCGGTCGCGTAACTGGGCAATGGCATCGAAGTACGCTTTGCGATCGATGTTTCCAAATCTATCATCCGCCAAGCGATCCAAAAATATGACGGATGTTCGTTCAAAGGCGTTTCCTTCTTCGTCTTTAAACGATGTCAATGCATTTTGACCCAGCATGACAAGTCCGCGAAGACCGTCTTTTTGGTCTTGCCGATCATGGGAATTGAGATACCGCAGAAGAACTGGGTAAGCGGTAACAAAAAGATTCTTGGCCATAGACATGGCGGTGTGACGAACCGTATTGCTATAAGAGCACGTTAAGCCCTCTTCGAGAACCCGCAAAAGTTGTATGTAGTATCCTGGATACTCTTCTTTTTCTTGTTCGGCATAGGGACGTCTTCGACACAACTCTCGTAGCGCGAGATCGACACCGATTTTTGTCAATTTTTCTGCATATGCACCGATCGCCATAGACAGCAACGCATCTCTTCTTGCAAACCGCGCACCCAACACCTCTTGATCAGCATCGCTAAGCTTGACCGCCATTTTTGCCTTATGCGCATCATCCGCTTCCGCGATGGCTTTCTCGTATGCTTTTTGGGCTTCGTCTTTTTGTAATTCAAGTTGCCGTACTGTTTGATCGCGCTCTGCGCGTCGCTGGTTTATCGCATTTTGCCGTTGCGATTTATTCCCGGGAATCTCTTCGAATTCCTTGAAATGACGATTGGCTTCTTCGATCTGAGCATCGAGTTGTGCCTGTTTATCCGCCAGTGTCTTTTTCGCGGACTCATTCCCTTCTTTTAAGGCGGCATCGGCCTCATCCCAAGCCTTGGGGCGTCCTACAAAGGCATAAAGCAGTCGGAAAGCGTATTCTGCAGCTACATCGATACTGTTTCGTACAATGCTCTCCAGACGAGAAATCTTCTGTTCATCTGTGAGTTGATCCGTCACCCAAATCAAACTCACCGCGGCTTTTTTGAGTCGTTTATCCGGAGATCGAAGACCCATTTGCACCAAATGCTAAAAGGAAATCTTTTCGCGCAAGTGCGACGCTTGTTGGGTAATTAAATAGCCATAAGCATCCCAACGCAATTGCTCTGCACCCATCGAAAAAGCGACGTGCAAGGTCGCCAACGATCGACTGGGATCCAGATCCGCATTACACATCGAAACCAAGTAACGCAATGCTTCTCGGCGATAATTTATATCAAAATCCGTCTTTCGTATCAAACCGATATACGCATCAAAAGCCAGATCGTGCGCTTGTTTTTTAGACACCTCTTCTCTGTTTTGAGAAAGCGGCAGACACGGGATTGGTTTATCGGACAATTGGCGATAAAAATTGTCTATGTCCGCTTCAAATCGCCCCTTTCTATCTCCCAATCGATGCCGACGGAAGTATAGATCCACACCTCGGGCTCTCAATTTAGAGTCAGAAACCGACAAAAGCATCGCCAATTGCTGCCACGTCTCGCGCGGAGAGGATTCGTCTACGCTGTAACTCTTCGAATTAATCTCAAAAAGCAAGCGCGCAACGTTATACCAGTTGCCGCCCACGTTGGCCAATTCATACGGGTCATGTGCATAATGATCAAAACCGTTGAGCAGCGGAATCAAGGCAGAGAGAAGCGCATCTTTGTCATGAGAGTGTTCACGCATCGCTACAGATTCGAGGTTTACTTGCTGTTCAGAACAAGTATATCCGATTCCGATAAAGTCTACCGGTCCGCCGAAATAGCTCAAACGCAACATGTTGAGACGGAAAATATCCAAACATTGATCTTGGCGCTCCTCCATCATACGCTGTAGCAGCGGGAATCCCTCTCCTTCAGGCTTATTTCCTATCGCCACAAAGCTCTCAACGGCAAACATTCCTTCGTAGATATAGGAGAGCTTAATGTGCTTTTTGTACGGATTGCGGTTGTAATAAGAGCGACGTTGCTTTTCCCGTTCGGTAACAACATCGTAGTACTGATCGTGCAGCCAAATGAGACTGTTGTAGCGACCAAAGCGAATCAGAGCAACATGCCAAGCAACGCGATATCGCGCATTCTTTTGTCGGTCGGCCTCTTTGATCGCATATGGTTCAGACAATGGACTTAATACCCAACCGGTTTTTAATATGACGAAGTTACACCAGTCTTCTTTTGACCAAGAAGTGTAATTAATCGCATCAGACCATAGTTTACTCGGACTGGTGTGATACCCTACCTTCGACAAGAGTGACTTAAAGGTGTCGTAGTACTCTGGATTGTGGGTTTTCCCCGCGGATATAACGGCGGATATTTTGCGATCTTTCCACGCGCGCACCGCCCAAATCCACTCCATCCATCGCGCTGACCAACGACTCCA
>JAYYRF010000850.1:0-59737 GCA_036127535.1 Myxococcota bacterium
ACCTCAAGGAAGAGACCTTCATGCGAATCTTCCAAGGTCATCTCGCTCAACAAAGCAGTGATGCTTTGGGACTAACCTGGACCGTCGAATCAGAAAATCTGGTTTTCACCTGTTTTACCCCTAACACAACCCAACAACAGCAAGTTCAAATTCCAAAAGACAAGGAGTCCGCATGAACGCTTTCGATCACCTCAATCTTTCCGATCATCGTATCCAAAGATACGCCCATGCAAAAGCTTGGCTACAAGATATTCATCCTCCCTACCGCTACCATATAGACAACCTGGATATCGCTCCCGTTTTGGGTCTTGGCTGGGAGTCTCCATGGAGTATTTGGAGCCAAATTCGCTCCCAGCAACTCGCTGTTCCGACGCTCCAACAGGCCAACAAACAACTCAAGTGGACACCCGTTTTACGGCGACTCTTCGAGTCTCAAACCGGAAGAAGCTGCGACCTCGAATGGCGCCGAATCCGTCACCCGACACTTGAGTGGGCCTTTGCAAGTCTTTTCTCCTGTAGTTTCGATCCGAGAACCGGAGACTTCGGCGGGGTTTTATTCAAAATATCCAACAATGACGAAGCTTGGGCAGCAGATGGCGAATATATCGAAACCTGGCAACGCAATACCCTCTTACCTCCCAACATCGCTATGGAAGCGTATTGGGTCATGCTCTGTACCGGTCTGCAATGGATAGATATTGCCGTCGCTTTCCCGTCTACCAGTGACTTCATCGACTTGCGTGTTATTCGAATCGCGGCAGATCCGGATATACAAAAAGGTATCGAAAAATCGATCTCTTCTTGGAGAGAAAGGCATCTCATACAAGGAGCACCACCCCGTATAGATGCTTCTCGAGAATGCTCTTCCTTTCTTATGGAAAAATACCGTATCGGTGGTAATCGCATACGAAATGCATCTCCAGATGAGGAATCCATGCTCCAAAACTACCACCAACTCAACCAGCAAATTCGAGATCTCCAACAGGCCCAAAGACAAATCCGAAACCAGCTGTTTGAAAGTGTGGCGAACGATCGCGGTCTACAAGGAAGTGATGGCTCCAGAGCGATTATCTCTCGCTCTCGAAGTGGTTTTCAACTTCGGACGTTTCAAGCGAAGAAATCTAAGGTTTCTTAATCTTCATGAGTGGATGAACCGGCTTTGTGGAGGATTTTGCTCCAGATAGCCGGTAAATATCAAAGTCCGAACAACTGGAAACGAGGGTTTCTGAGCCAAAGATACTGTCTTTGGCTTGGAAAACCAACGTTTTTGAAACGCGATTGTCGACGATAACAAAGCGATACCCCCATTCAGAAAGCGTCTTTAGATCCAACGTCCCCACTGTTTCCGTTGAAGCCGTCCAACCGAGTTTTCGTAAAACCGCTCCGGGAAAAACCTGCCCCACCAAAGGCCATGACCCCGTACCAATTGTTGCTGCAGGTCGTTCGTGCGTCATTTGAAACAAGCGGCTGTGCAAGGTCGCATCAAAATCCTCATCGTCTATCCCGTCCCACGGCCAAATTAAAACGGCTCCCTCTTCTTGAGAGAGTTCTTGTATACAAGAGGCCGTCGGTATATTCGTCGCCGGTAAGCGCAAAGACAGACCGCCAACCGTTAAGGCTTCTGCGCCGATCAAGAACCACAAAAAAATACCCACATAGACATTCTTTCCAATGAACCAACGGAAACTGTATCCAACCAATATGGAAAAACCCAAGACCACCAAGATCATGTAACGAGTCGGCTGCGTAAGTGGACGAACCAACTGTGCGCACAACGAATTGAACCATGCGAACGGTGCAGCAACACCACCGATATCAGAACCAAAGGAGAATAGAAGACCGATCAACACCAACAAGAGGAGCAAGATCCCTTGTCTGCGTGCCCAAAATAATCCCATCCCTCCAAGCACAATGACGGAATACCCCAAAAATCCTCGACCCGATTGGTGGATCGTATCTTGACCACCAATCGGCCACCGAACCATTTGTGGGTACGCGATCTCGGAGAAAGAGATTCGCGCCCAATCTCGTTCGACAACCGGAAAATACTGCCCGAAAACGGTTACGAAATAGCTCGGTCGCAAACTTTGATATTCGGACGCCGATGCGCCATGGTAAACGAAGCCAACGAAACCGAGTAGCACCACACTCAGCCCACCCAACAACACTAATTTTTTCCACTCTCCCCACAATACCATCAGAGCGATAAGCGGTGGAATGGGAGCGAGATAGGGATTTTCCAAGCCCTGAAAGGCGATGCCGAACACCGCGAGTGAAAACCACCAACGCCCGCCACCGTCTCGAATTTTCAACGAAGACAACCATGTGAGAAGCAACGGTACAATCGCAACGCCAACAACGCCGGTCTCCGCCAACGTAAAGATAAAATAACGCTGGCATAGAAATGCGAACAGAACGCCTCCAATGCTCAAAGAAGAGAACCGCAGAAATCGTAATATCCATACCAAAAGAATCATGCAGCTATACAGCAAAACCAAAGAACATAAGGTAGAAGCCCAATTCGGCCCCAGTACTCCGTCGATGACCGACCAAATCAAAGCATTGAGAGGTGAGATTATCGCTCCGTTTCCCCCAAACGGAAAATTGAACAGCGTGGAAGTTGTTCCCCATGCTCCAAAAGGCCATTCTTGCTGGAACCACCACATCGCCCAAATCGTATTCACGAAGTCCGCCCCCGCTCCTGCAGATGCGCCTTCTCGTATGGCTTTTTCAAATGGGAGGAGTGCGAAAATGAATGGTATCAAAACCCAAATGGGTCTGTCTCTAAGTTCCGTGACCACTACTCCACGCTACAAGTCCATAGCTCATCGTGACAAGACTGGTATATGCTCTCTTGATCGTCCCAATGCTCCGCACAAGTAGCGGCATACGTTCGACTGAGACATTTTTGAGCTTGATCGACTAAGAAAGTACATCCCGAATAGAATTCGTCTTGAAAATCTACCCAATACTCCATCACTTCTTCTTCGCAGTTGCCCATCGTCTCGTACTCACCATCGAACAAAGAGCGGTGGCACTGCTTGTATACCAAACATTGGGCGGTCGCATGCTCTCGAACAAACGACTCCCAATCATCGACATTTCTCGTACAACCCCAAAAAAGCAGCACCGCCAACATTTTTTACTCCTTGCTATCGATAACGAAGGTTACGGGTCCATCATTGATCAATTGAACCTGCATCATAGCACCAAATTCACCTGTTGCCACTTTTGAAACCCCTAAAGATCGCAATTCAGCGCAAAATTGTTCATATAGCGGAATTGCGATCTGTGGACGAGCCGCCCTGATAAAATTCGGTCTTCGCCCTTTGGAACAGTCTCCGTACAAGGTAAACTGAGAAATCACCAATATTTGAGCTCCTGTGTCCAAAAGAGAGTGGTTCATTTTTCCTTGATCGTCCTTAAAAATCCTCAAATTTGCAACTTTATCAGCAAGCCAGCGCGCTTGCCGAGGTGTATCCGTCGGGGCGACGCCCAAAAGTAAGACTAAGCCCCTATCTATTTCACCTATTGTCGTGCCGGCAACCGACACCGATGCCGCAAGTGATCGTTGTACTACAGCACGCATTGTGTCTCCATCAAAAATAGCTATAGACTGTTATCAATATACCAAGAAGAGAGACCAGTCCCAAAAAAACCTCTTCAAACCTCTTTTCTTTCTCTCCATAGTGCCCCAAGCATAGACCGAGTACGGTACCAACGGCATAGCCGCCAAAGTGACTGGGATTATCGATCATCGGAATCCATAAACCGATGAACAAATTCAACAACCCCAAAAAACCAAGCTTTTTTCGAAGTGTATTGCCCAACTCCCCCGGCAACTTGGCACGATACTTCCAGCCAAAAACAGAGAGCGCTGCCAACAGACCAAACAGACCACCACTTAGACCAACCGTATTGAGAGAACCCATCGACCACGATAGAAAAGCACCGCCCAGTCCTGAAATGTATACGATTGACAACGTTGAAATTGTGCCAAATCCGGCCTCGGCCATCCGACCGAGAGCGACCAAGGCAAGACTGTTCAACCCAACATGCAAAATTCCACCGTGCAACATCAAAGACGAACTCAAGCGCCACACTTCGCCTTCATCTATTTTAGAAGCGTTCAACGCTCCCCATCGAAGCAAGTTCTCTTGTGATGGCCCCCAAATGAATCCTTCCACACCGGCAGCAAAAACGTATACCAACAATATGATGATCAAAAGAATCCACGTGGCCCATGCTTCGCTTAGGCGTACCCATATTTGATCTTCTAGGGTTCCCATAGGCGAAACTCTTCCATTGCCCCGTAACGAAACCCCAACGGCCAATATCCCAGCGTTTCGCTATAGTATCCAACCGATCGATCGCGATCGAGTAACAGTAAATAATGTGGATTCGAAGTATACGTTTCTATCAACCGCAGTCCTCTCGGTGTATCTCCCCCCGCAGCCTGTTTTGCCTGAATTAAAGAACCCTTTTCTCCTCTCCAAACCCGCCAGCCTCTTTGGCGCAAACTCCAGCGCATCGTCCACTCTCCAGAGAAAAAGCCATCTGAGGTTTCTATTTTTTGCACCGTTTGATGCACCGAATCTGCATATTTAGACTCTGAGTACGCAATGCCCAACGATAAAAGTGCAGACAAACCAGCCAAAATGTATCCCTTTCGCCCTACAAACTCTCCCACCAATATGGCGATGGGTAGGATGGATAAAGCCAAATATCGTGGAGACGCAAAATTATGCGTTGCCCATACACCAACGATAATCGCGATCGCCCACATTTGAAAGATTTGTGGCTTGTGTACGAGAAAAATCAATGCGCCCAACGATAAGGATATCCAAAAGATGCTCACTGCAATTCCCAAAAACGACAATGACGGCAGAAATACCAAGCCTACCAGTGCGAATGCCCCCCCCATGGCCCAAGTCCGAAATCGTAGAAGCAACATTAAAACCGGTGCACCGATCAATATTCGCAACAACAGACCAATTCCTCTCTCGGCGAAACCGCTCCGGGCAATTTGAGTAGCCGTCTCCAATACAACCCACAGATGCATGCGATGGTATAGAAAATACAACCATAATTCTCCGCTTCCCCATACCAAAATAAAGCCCAAAAAGACTGGCCACAGACGTCTTGTTTGCCTTTGATGATACAGGATCGGAATCCACAACAGAAGAGCTGGATACTTCGTCCAACAGGCCAGCCCCAAAAGCAAACCACTCAGAAACCAAATCCATCGTCGCGTACTGCCTAAGAATAAGGAAATGGAAAGGGTTCCCAGCGCGCACACCATTAAATCGGGCATTAGAGACCGAGCACCGACCATTAAAACAATGGGAGCGCTCAACCACAAAAGAAAGCTATGCTTGGGATTCTTGGAAAAGCGAATACAAAGATAGCCCGCCGCCGCACCCAACATGATCCGAAAAGGCAGACCGAGAAAGAACTTTAGCCATGCTACGTCCTCTCCGCATAACCACCACAAAGAACGCACCCAATATAGAAATAGTGGTGGATGCGCATATACATAGCTATCGCTCCACGGATGCCACGGCAATTTCCAGTCATATGGTCGGAAAAGTGGCATTTCCTTTGCTATATACAAATAGCTCTCTTCATCCAAAACCGGAAGATTCGAACTCAGCATTGTTGTCAGAACACAATAGAGCAGTGCACTAACGCCGATGCTACGCCACATCAGACCGCTACAGCAAATTCGCGCAAGACTTGATTCAAGGAGGTTTTCCGGTCTGTGCTCTCCTTGCGCTGCCCTATGATCAAGGCACAGGGAACGCCAAACTCTCCCGCAGGAAACGTCTTCGGTACGGTTCCTGGTATGACTACGGCTCTTTTCGGAACCACCCCTTTGTGAATTTTAGGTTCTGTACCCGTTACGTCAATAATTTTTGTCGAAGCCGTAAGTACAACGTTGGCGCCCAAAACCGCTTCTTCGCAGACGCGTACTCCTTCGACAACAATCGAGCGAGAACCGATAAAGGCGCCGTCTTCAATAATGACAGGTCGAGCGGAAGGTGGCTCCAAGACGCCTCCAATACCGACCCCGCCGGAAAGATGCACGCCTTTTCCAATTTGTGCACAAGAGCCCACCGTAGCCCATGTGTCGACCATCGTTCCGGTGCCCACATAGGCGCCGATATTCACGTATCCCGGCATCACAATTGTACCGCGCTCCAAGAAGGAGCCGTAACGAATATGCCCCGGCGGAACGACGCGAACCCCTTGTTCCGCTAAATTTTTCTTCAACGGTATTTTATCGTAGAACTCATAAGGGCCAATTTCGTGCGTCTTCATTTGAGACACCCTAAAAAAGAGCAAAATGGCTTTCTTAATCCAGTCGTGAACAACCCACTCGTCTTCGACTTTCTCTGCAACGCGAATCTCTCCCTTGTCCAATAGAGCAAGGGTTGCTTCGACAGCCTCTACATCGTTGTCTTCTCCAGACCAAGATGCTTCTATTCTTTCCTTTAATTCCATGTAAAGCTCCTAAATCATCGCTTTCCAAATCGAGAGCGCCTTATGACAACTTTCTATATCGGGAACCATGGCCAAACGCACATAATTCTCGGTCATCGCGCCAACGCTAAACATCGAACCCGGAGAGACAACAATCCCCTTATCCAGAAGACGCAAGGCAAAATGCTGAGCATCTTCATCACCGGGTACCCGAAGCCATAAATATAGAGTCGCGTCTCGACCGAGTACCGTCCAACCTTGTTGATCGAAAAAATGAAGAAAAAGCGCCTTCTTTTTCGCAAAGATCTCTCTTCTTTGTTCTACATGTCTATCATCACCCCATGCCACCTCGGCCGCTGCATTGACAAAATTTTGCGGAACCAGTCCCGGATTGGAGCGAAACTTTTTAAACTTCGCGATCAAAACCGGATCTCCGACTAAGAATCCCGATCGATAACCGGTCATGCCCGATCGTTTCGACAAAGAGTGAATCGCTAAAACATTTTCGAGACCACACTCTAAAATCGAATGCGGCCGCTGTTGGTGATAAATATCAGCGTAGGTCTCGTCCGAAATACAAACAATATCATACTTTCGACAAACATCTGCCGTTCTGTGCAGATCGTCCAAAGACATGCAGACCCCCGATGGGTTGTGTGGAGAATTGAGCCAAATCACTCTTGTTTTACGCAAGAGTTCTTCATCGAGAAGCCAGGGACGGAAGATGTAATCTCCGTCCAATGAAACGGAGTACGGTATCGCACCCGCAAATTTTGCCCCTCGCATGTAGGCTGGATACCCGGGGTCAGGAAATACGATATATCGATCATCCACACGAGGATCGATGAAAACCAACGGTGCGTGAAAAACCGCCTCCTTTGCTCCGGAGGTCGGGATCACGTGTTTTTCCGGACTAAAATCCAAGTCGTATCGCCTTTTTAAGTAGCCTACGATACTTTTCCGAAGGGCGATCGGCCCCGCAACATTCGGATAACCACAGTGCGGGGACACTGCGGCTTGCAAGGCTTCTCGAATAAAAAGAGGCACTGGTTCTTGGGGGTCACCGACACCAAAGTCATACAGTGTCTTCCCTTCGGAAAGAACCTTTGCCTTTCTTTGGTTCAAAGCTTGTTGTGGATACGTTTCCAACTCCAAAAGTACAGGATTATATCTCGGCATCTATGTTATCCTTAAGAGTATATAAAATTCTTGGTCTATACCTTGCTTTTAGCCCGATTGACGACTACATGAGAGCAAAGAAAGGAGTTTTTTCATGCTTTGGGTCTTAATTCTTTCCTGCCAACTAATGATCGATCAATATAATGTCCCTGCAGACGCCTCAGACACGACCGAATTTATCTTTGAGGTTCCCAGAGGAAGCAACGCCCGCAGCATCGGTCCCAAGCTTAAGGAAGCGGGGATCATAGACGACGCCGACACCTTTGTTACCTACGTTAAGCTCTCCAAAGAGGGTGGATGCATCAAAGCCGGTCGGTTCTCTCTCCAAAGAAGTATGTCTCCCCAAGAAATTTTGGATACCGTTTGTGGCACACCCCTTCCAAATGACAAACCTTTCACCGTCGTTGAAGGGTGGCGCATTCGAGAAATCGATCGTGCCCTCGCCAAAGCCGGTTGGATTGAAGCCGGAGAGTATAAAAAGCTCGCGGAAGATCCGTCCCAATTCACGGCACCCTACGATCTTCCGAAAACCACTCTCGAGGGCTATCTCTACCCTGAGACCTATATGCTCACACCCGATCGCTTCGACGCCAAACAGTTTATTCAGCGCCAAATCGATATGTTGACCGAAAAATTCTACACATCCAACGAAGAGAAGATCAAAGCATCCAAACGAAGCATGAACGAATTGGTCATTATGGCCTCGATGCTCGAGCGCGAGGAGCCAACCAAAAAGAATCTCGCGCTGGTGTCGGGAATTCTATGGAAAAGACTCGATGAGCCATGTCCCAGCCGAAATCCGTGCACATTGGGGGTTGATGCCACCTCACACTACACCCTAGAAGACTGGAACGATCGAAAGGGCCTCTTGAGAAATCTGAAAAATAAAAGGGATCCGTATAACTCCCGTCTGCGCGAAGGATTACCCCCCACCGCGATTGGAAGCCCGTCAATTCACAGCTTGAATGCCGCCTTGAACCCGAAAGATTCGGTATATTGGTACTATCTTCACGACAAAACCCAAACGTTGCGTCCGGGTCGAAATGGTCGTGAACACGAGCGCAACCGGCGAAAATACAACGTCTACTAAGCGTCTATGCCAATCCGTATTTCCCCTTGACCAAACGATACTTTTCCACTTCGGGATGCGGGTCTTTTGGAGAGAAAATCAGCGGTGTTGTTCGAGAGAGTTGAGCGTTTAGCTGAATATACACCAGCTGATCCGCAGGTACATCCTCATCGAGTACGATCGCTTCTACCGGACAAGCGGGCACGCAAGCTCCACAGTCGATGCACTCTTCCGGATCGATGACCAAAAGATGTTCTGCCTCGTGAAAGCAGTCCACGGGACATACATCGACGCAATCGGTGAACTTACAGCGGACACATGGATCCGTAACGACGTGGGGCATTAAGACTTCTTCTTCCCAGGATTCGGGTCAGCCCAGCCTTCGTTGTCTCCCCGCAAATACCAAAAATCTCCGCCTTTGGACTCGACGTCGACAATCCCGGCTTTCGCGAGAGCCTCTGCTTCCGTATTTGTTGGCGCGGCATTTTTAGAGGGTGTGCTCTCGACGTCACCACCGTTGTACAGTGGGTTCTTCGCCGCTACGTGCGGTTGGGGGCGACCGGGGTAATTGGCTTCTTCGTGGATAACGGACGCCAAAGCGCGAACGTTTTTTAATCTGTCTTTGATTAAGTTTTTTATGCGTGTGCGGAGTCCCATGTTAACCTTACTGGCTAATCAACTGACGGAGCGAGGCGTATTGACGAACTTTAAACCACGTCAGTTCGCCCATCTTGAAATAGCGATATGCAACAAAGAACATTTTAGCGTAATTGGACGCCCAAGCAAGATAAAAAATTGGTTCAACGTTACTCTTCCAGTACTCTCGCTCATCGAGGAGCTTTCGAATGAACGACCGCGGCACAATGCTTTTCGAAGCGAGGCAATAAATCGCGAGGTAGAATTGATCTTCTTTGGAGCGCGGCCAGTCCATCGAGACGCGGAACTGACGCCACGCTTTCGTCGCCTTGCCTTCGACGAGATTGGGATCCAAAGACCCGTCTTCTAAACTCTTTTTCGTGAGTGCGGTTCCGGGAAAATAATTGAGGGAGTAGAAGTAAATGTCATACGGTGTGGGCAGATCGAGCAGGAATTCTGCGGTTTCCATCTTCATCTCTTCGGTCGCGTGCGGATTGTCGATGATGACGTCATATACGATGTTCAATTTGAGCTTCTTGTTGAATTCTGCAAACTTCATAATGGAACGGTTACCGGGAGAACGATTGTGGATCTCCTTTGATTCCTTTGAAGAACCACTTTCAATACCGGTTTGAACCCGAACCAGTCCCGCATCAACCAGGCGCGTAATCATATCTGGACGAAGCATGGGTGGAATGAGCAAACATTCGAAGGGCAACCCCACTTCCTTGGGATAGCGCTCTAAAAATTCATCCATCCAATCATCGCCGACCGCAAAGGAGGTATCGTCGTCTATTTTAATTCGAGCGAGCTTCGGGAAGGCTTTTCGCGCCAATTCCAGCTCACCGATGATGTGCTGCACCGAGCGAGCGCGGTAGAACTTTCGGCCTTTTTCTTCGTACACGTCGCGAAGGATCGAAACATAGCAATAAGAGCAATTGTACGGACAACCCCGAGAGAAATAGATGCGATACTCTGCTGTTCTCTTCCACGGCTCTTCAATCGTATAGCGACCCTTCTCGATGTAGTATTTATTATCGTCTCTTACATCTGGATACGGTAGCCAGTCTAGGTCTTGGATGAGCGGACGAGGCGAATTGGAGAAGACTTGATCACCCTTGCGCGCCCAAATGTTGGGAATGTTGGTGGTGTCTTCGCCTTCATTGAGTGCGTTACACAAGTCAATGATCGCTTTTTCTCCTTCCCCTACGCACAGATAGTCTACGTCTTTGATGCAATTCTCCGGATCGGAGGTTGGATGAATACCACCCCAAATAATCGGAATGTCGGGAAAACGTTCCTTAATTCGGCGCGAAACCTCCAGTGCGATGGGATACAGACTCGACATAAAACCGAGTCCGATAAGGCTCGGATTTTTCGACGCGATGATATCCAACGAAAGATTTATCTCTTGATCGCTGGGCATGGACAGCCGATTATGAACCCAGTCCCGCAAGAATATGATTGAGCTCTCGAATCCTTCTCGCTGTAGTGCGGAGGATACATATCGAATCCCAGCGTTTTCCACGCTGTAAATCGTCATCAAGACGACAGAAAAATCTTTACTTGGCTTGGGGTTCAATTGATTCATATTCGTTCCTCGAAGATTCAGTTGGTTAACAACCGTAAACCTGCTGCTGCTTTTCTCTTTAAATCAGCGGTGTTTCGTACTTGAAACAGATTCTTCAACACAAAACTCGGACGCCAATAAAAACGCCGATAGGCATAGTGAAGAAGATCCCGCAGTTCGTCGCGAGAAAAGTGCTCGTCCCAAACTTGGGCTTTGAAGGATTCGTTGGGCGAACGCATAAACTCGAGCCACGGATCTATGTCGAGTACCCCTTCAGCAACACCTTCGTCATACAACGTTGTCCCGGGAAACGGAGTTAAAATATTGTACATGACAAAATCGGGGTTGAGTCGAATGCTGTAGTTGATCGTATCGATGACATCTTGGCGCGAACGCTCTACCGGTGTACCGATCATGAAGTACGCAACGGTGTGGATTCCAACCTCGCGACACAATCGAAAGGCCGATTCAATTTCTGCGGAGGTGACGTCCTTTTTTAGTCTCAACAGACCCTCTTCTGTTCCTTGCTCTACACCGAGTTGTATGCGCGCGCACCCAGCGGCCTTCATTTTTTCGAGAAGCGGGCGATCGACCCCTTTGACTCGAAACCGCACCGTCCAGGAAAACTTGAGATTTCTGCGCAAGATCTCGTCGCAGAGATCGTGCACGCGACGATTGGTAATGTTGAAGGTGTCGTCTACAAAATAAATTTCGCGTATACCCAACTCAATGCATTCTTCGATTTCGTCACACACACGCTTGGGAGACATCACGCGGTAGCGATGTCGGGGCGTGTTGCAAAAGGTACACCGGTACGGACAACCTCTGGAGGTTACCATTGTCGTGAAGATCCCTCCCTGCCCCATCACGTCGTAGTATTGGGTGTAGTCGACCAATGTTCGGTCTGTTACGGGATAGGTGTCTAAATCATTGGAGAAATACACGTCCTCTTCTGGAATGGGGTCGTCTTCGTGTGCGATTACACCCGGGATTCCTTTCGCAATTTCACCGCGTTCCCAGCAATTGAGAAGTGTGAGCATCGGTTTTTGCCCTTCTCCTTTTACAACGGCGTCGACGCCTTCCAATGCGAGGGACTCCTTCGGAAAGTCGTTGATATGAGGACCACCCAGCACCACGTAGGTTACACCACCGCTGCGAGACGCTTGAATCGTTCGCATGACGTCGCTGAGTTGAACGGTGAAACACGTAATGCCAACCACGTCCGGCTTGTATTCGCGAACCCGATTTTCGATTTCCGAATACTCGAGATTTTCGAGTTGCGCATCCAAAAGGGAGCACTCGTGATGAGACTCGGTTCGCAGAAAGGATGCGATCGCGAGCAAGGCCAAGGGAGGGTAGCTTAAATTTTCTGCTTCTACCGCTTCTGGGACTTCGCTCTCAACGGTGTGACGAGCGGGGGGACGAATCAATAAAACACGCACGGAACTGAGGCCTCTAAGACATTTGTTTACAAAATATTGTAACACAAATATTCTGCATCTGAAAAATTCAACGTCTTCACTTGCGATTTATCATGTCGTTGCCAGTAAATGACGAGCAAAACGCTTCGACAGCGATATTCGAGCTACCTCTTCTACCGGGCCTTTCAACAAAACGGAAAAATCGTCCTCAATCTGTACTTCCAACATACCCCCGGGCATATGCATCATGACGGGAGACTCAACCCAACCCATCCGAAACGCAGCGGCTGCCACCGCACAAGAGGAAGAGCCGGAAGCAGAGGTTTCACCCGCTCCTCTCTCCCATATTCGAATTTCGATTTGGTGCGGATCGATGACGCGGGCAAACTGTACATTGCTTCGATTGGGAAACCGGGGATCGATCTCCAGTGCCGCACCCCATTCTCTCCATGAAAGAGAGTCCAAATTCACCTCTTTTGGAAAAAAAGATACACAGTGCGGATTTCCCATTCCCACCGCATAGAGCGAGATTCTTGTGGCTCCAAAAATATGTGGGGTTTGCCAAATCGTATCGAGGCAGGGAATCTCTTCCTTGTCGAACCGAGCTCTGCCCATCTCAATCGATACCAAATCGTTCTCTATCGAAGCCTGAACGACATCGAAACCGGTATCAATATCAAAAGAAGACGGTGCATCTTGGTAAAAATGCAACCACCATGCAAAAATCCTCAGTCCGTTTCCGCTTTTTTCCGCAATACTACCGTCGGGGTTCCAAATGCGCACGCCATAACCAGCCCGAGCAGAAGCGATGGGTTCCAAAATACCGTCTCCACCAACCCCAGTATGCCGATGACAAAGTTTTTTTACGATTTCTCCAGAAAGAACGTTCTCATCTCCTTCCCAAACAAGATAATCATTACCCAAACCATGTGCCTTCCATACCTTCATCGTTTGGAGACTCCTCATTTATGATACTCGTAGATCCTCATAACCCTCGGGCCACCCTTTTGTGTGAAAAACTGAGACCCTTCTTGGAAGACATTCCACTCACAACCATCATCGGAGGTGACGGCTGGATGTTGCATTGCATCCGCACGAACCATCACGAACGCCCTTTTCTTGGCTTAAACGCAGGAACCCTCGGTTTTCTAATGAACGACATACAAGATTTAGATTCACTCATATCTGAACTTAAAAATCGAGCGTGGGATATTTTCCATTTCCCACAAATTCACACTTCGGGTATGCGAACCGATAATACGACGTTTGAAGCGTCCGCCCTAAACGACGTATACCTCGCTCGGAGAGAGGGAAGCGCCGCCAACCTTCGCATCGAAATAGACGAAATCTGTATTGTTGAGAAATTGATCTGTGACGGTGTCGTCGTCTCAACCTCTCTCGGTTCCACCGCGTACTCATCCTCCGCCGGGGGCAGTCCATCACACCCTCTTCTACGAGCCTTTCACATTACCCCAATTTGTGCACATACCCCGAGATTGCGATCCTTCGTGGTACCGCAAACCGCCCGAATCCAAATCACAACCCTTCACCCAGAACGAAGACCCACCCAAGCGGTGAGCGACGGCGTATCGCACGGAGAAGCCAAACGACTTAGTATTTCTTGTGACACACAAGAAGTGCAAATCGCCTTTCTCAAAAGCCATAACTTTACGGAAAAGATGGTGCGAAAGGTTCTGCTCAGCTAATCGTTGCTACTTGGCTTCCAGTCGCCCCTTTGTCCGCCAAAATAACATCCAACCGCAAGGAATAACGGTGAAAGCACACGTTGTGATGATGGCAAGCCCCACAACCGTCATCAATCCCAAAGAGTAAATACCGATATTGGACGCAATCAAAAGAGAGGAAAAAGACAATACCGTTGTCCCAGCCGAAAACAGAGAAGCCTTTCCCGTCGTCTGTAAAGCATAGCCAATACCGCCCGGTCCCTCTTCCGCAATCCGGTGGATCAGATGGATAATGACATCGATTCCCACCCCCATTAAAATCGGTATACAGACAAAGCTAATCATCGAGATATTGAATTTCATTCCCACAAACGCAGCTCCGGTAAAAGCCAGTCCCATTCCCAAGACCAGCGACGCCGAAACCGCCCGCGGAATGCTGCGTATATCCAAAAAGGAGAACAAGAAGATCATCCCGAATGCCAAGCCTGCGATCCGCGGCGCATCATCCTTGATTAAGCGAAATAAGGCAGAGCGCGCGATGAAATCGCCCGCAACAATCGTATTGTCCAGAGGAGCATCTATCGTAGCGATCTTACCTTCAAGTCCCAAAGATTCCGTATTTTTTAAGAATCGCGACAAAGAAAAGGCCATGGCATTGTTTTCACGAACATCCCACATATTTCCCTTCGGAAAGACCAATAGACGATGTGTATTTTCTCGTATACCCAAAAGGTGACGAAAAGGAACGGGCAACTCCCCCTCTTGGATGGTCTTGGGATTCTTCTCAGCGAGAGCCATCAAGTTTTTTTGTACTTGCTGTGGCAAAAATTTCAAATTGGGTGATTCTGCTAGTAAAATCAGCTTTTGTAACTCCGCAACCCTTTCTTCTTGATCCGCGGGTAAGAAAGAGTAAATCGACAATACAGAACCAATATACGGATCTTCCGTCTCTCCCAGGTAATCACTAAATACCTCTTGTGCTCGGATTAGCTCATCCCGCGAGGAAAGACCGACGACAACCGGGGAAAAATTTCGGTCGACCAAAGCGATTTTCTCTTCACTCATATCGGAATACGCCATCCCTGACTTTCGAAGCTTGGATAGATCATACTCGATTTGAATTTTGGGAATTTGCGTCAAAGATAGCAGCGCACCGCACACCAAAACAAAAAGTCCGATTCCCCCGTATCGGTAAAAGACAGACTCGGTGTCTTTTTTAGACGGAATGGGGAGAGACGATAGTGGTTTTTCGTGTCTCTCTCGCCATACGATCATCAAAGGAAGCAGCGTTAAAATTGCCAGCAGACACAGTAATATTCCCATTGTTAAGATCAGTCCGAGTTGTTGAAAACCCAAAAAATTACCGAATCGAAGCGCAAAGAATCCGCCGGCACTGGTCAGTGCCGCCGCCGTACAAGGAGGTCCCACACGAGACCAAGTGCTGACAAGGGCTTCTTCTACGGATTTATTTTGTACCCTCTCCTCTTGGTATCGAGAGTAGAGATGTATGGCAAAATCGACTCCCAGACCGACCAAAATAGCGGACGAGAAGGATGTAAAACTATTCAACTCCCCAATGAACCAATAGGTAAATCCCCACGTCCATACATTTCCAACCAAAAGAGGCACGAAGATAATGAGCAGTGCCCTTTTTTCACGGTATACAATGGAAATAAAGCTAAGAACCAATATAAAACTCAATCCCGCCGTTTGATATACATCGTGTATGACGGTCTCGATATCCTCAACAGAATGACGATACGCACCACCGATCCAAGCGACTTCGACTTCGCTTTCTTCGAACGACGCGTCCGCTAAGATTCGATCGATCTCGGCCATGAACGGTATGGAAAAATCGTTATCAAACGGTGAGCCTCGAGGTCGAATGATCATCTGAGAATAGGTATCGCAGTCTTGACCGCCGTTGATAAAGGAATTGACGCAAGAAGACGTCTGCTCCTCTGCAGAGAACCGATTGAGCTTTGACGTCAATGGTCCCAAATTAAAGAGTGTCGGTGCGATCAAAGGGGAAAGAGCATTTGGTCCAAGCGCAAGGCCTTGCTTTAACCGAACCCGTAATTCCTGCAGTTCTTCTTTTGATAGCTGTAGCAAAGCGATGTTGTTTCGCAACTCTTCGTCGAGCTGCTCCAAATCGTACAGAACATATTCGGTATCCGTTCTCTCTAAAATCGCATCTGCGAGTTCTTTTGCCTTGTCTTTTCGTTCCTTTGCCGTACCCCCACTCAACGTAATGTTTAGAAAATTCGTGCCACCCTCCTCTTTGTTGAGCTTTAGCAATGATTGCGTAGACGGCTCGTGCTCGGGGAGAAGCTTGACAATATTCGATTCAACTTTGATGTTGAGTGCCGAAAAAAGCATGAACAGAGAAATGCAAACGCTAAAAGCCAAAAAAGTGCGTGGCCATCTCAATATGGACAAGACCAACCGCCCAAAAAAATTATGCTTTGGTGAAGGAGAAGACATGGATACCCAAAAAAATCAGTCTTTGAAAACCTTTTTTGCAATCTTCATCACATCCAAACGAGACTGTACCCCAATGACGACCCCAAAACCAGAGGGGGTGTAGCCACCCGGAATATCTCTTTCTTTCTCTGAAAGCGCCCCTCCACCCGTTTGCTCAACAGCCGGTGCATTGGTGGCGGCTAAGACATACGATACCGGTACGCGAAACCACACATCAATATTGTGAGATAGACTGAGTTCGACGCCCGCTTTCAAATTTAGGAGTATGAGCGTCGAAGAATCGAGTACCGGATAGGTTTGCTCAAAGTTAGCGATATAATCCACTGCTGAATTATTTTGCATTATAGATATCGAAATTGCCCCAACCGGCTTGACCAAGGACGTTGTTCTGGAAACATACGATATCTCCGGCTCCCAAAACAACACATTATTACTCAAACTCGTTCGACGAAATGACGGGGTTTGACCCGCTGTTTGCGTCCATAAATCGACAAAGAACCGCCCACCGGCGTTCCCAAAGGTCAAACCAACATCAATCTCGGGTGTGATACCGTAGTTGAGGGAAGCCGCGGAGATAACAGACGTGCCGGATTCCGGTATTTGCCACGCGTAAGACTCGACGAGCGATCCATCTACATTCGAGAAAACACTCCGTCCATAGTAGAAAGCGTGACTGGGTAAGAATCCGATGCCGCCCCCCAAGCGAAACAAGAGCATCCCCTTTCGACCGCGCTTTAGATCTCGCCAGCGCAGAAGAGGAATATCCGAGTTCATAAACTCCATGAACTCTTCGGGACTCATGCTGAACTTATCCCACTCCTTGGTGCCCTCTTCTTTCTTCATCTCTTCGATCTGTTCTTTGCTGTATCGAACCTGATCGTCCGTCTGTTTCATGATTTTGACGGGCTTGAGGTCATATACAACCCCATCATCGCGAACAACCTTCTTCTCTGCCTTTTTTTCCTTTGGCGTCTGCTCTTCCTTCTTTTCTTCTTTGGGCACGACTTTGGGTTTGATTTCGCCACGAACAACTTTGCCCAATGCTTCTTTGGTTTCACGAGAGAGAGCCAAGCGATCTTGGGTTGGCATTGTTGTATTCAGAACCACTTCCCCTCTGTATACGTCGATAATGGCAAGGGCTATGTTGTCGCTGTCTTGCATCGACATGGAAAGAGCATATCGGAGATTTTCTCGCGCGGCCAGGGTGAACGTACACCCCACATACTCTCCGGGCAAGCATTCTTTCATGTAATCCAATGCGGCCAAATCGCGATTGGGAGCGAGTTCACCCACCGTTCGAACATCTAATTTCTTGTCTTTTTTTAACGATCGTACGAGTAGGGTTTTGATTTCTGCAGCTTGTGCAGCTGTATTCTTAGCCGCCTCAATCTCGCCGAAAAGAACACTGTCTGCGTGGGAAAACTGGAGGAGCGCGTAAAGAAATATCATGAGGCTACCTAATAATTTGTCTTTTGGGTTTTCTATATCTACCCTCTAATGCATTAGAGGGCTTTAGAAAAGCCATTATCTCAATATGTGCACTTTGTGGAATCATATCATACGCCTTTACAGATAAAATATCCCAACCCAACTTCTGAAAAGCCTGTAAGTCTTCCACCAAAGTCCGCGGGTTACAGGATATATACGCCAGTGCAGAGGGGAGTAGATTGGATATACCCTCGACAACACCGTCTTCCAATCCTCTCCGAGCCGGATCGACAACCACAAACGGACGTTCCAATCGTTTGATCTGCTGATCGAGCAATTGTTCGACCTGCCCCGCGTGAAAATTCGCCTTGAGTCCATTGATTAAAGCATTGTCTTTTGCTCGTTCAATTGCGCCACGGATTCCTTCGATACCGGTAACGGAGTCAAATGCGCGGGCCAATGCCAAGGAGAAGAAACCCACCCCGCAATAGAGATCCAACATGGGTCTTTCTCGGTAAGAATGGGCAAAGGAAATCAAATCGCGTTGTAGTTTCTCTGCCATGTATGGATTCACCTGAAAAAAATCACCCACCCCGATGCGATAATACAAGCCCAGGCTCTTTTCCTGAATCGTCTTCGATCCTCTCAATATTTGAGAACGAATGGCCCCAGACTCGGTACGGGAAAAAATCGCGTTTCCTTCGTCTTTGTTGATGTGCAAGGAGACTCCGGTTACCGGTAGCGGCATATCCAAAAGCCAATCTGCCAACTCGTCGTATCCTCGATGAGGATGGGTTGCTACAAAGCACAAATGTATATTGCCACTGTGTCGAGACTGGCGAGCAACAATGTAGCGTAGTCCTGTTGGCTGCTCAGCCGAGTATGCAAAAATCCGGTTGTCTTGTGGGCCTTTGTAGCGTCGGATCAACGCATGCGCCAGCTTTTTCGCAACCAGTCGAAGCTGCTTCGTAACCACCTCGCAATTGGGTATTGGAGCTACTTGGTTTCGTCGGTTGCGAACGCCGATTTTCATGGTTCCATCATCCGTGGTCACGACGAGTTTAATCTGATGTCGATATTCGAGAGCTTCACCTTGCTCTATACCGTCCAAACGAAACTCTTTGCCGTCAATGGATTCCAAAAGACCGTTGAGCATCGAGAGTTTCGCATTTTTTTGGCCTTCTTGATTGAGATGCATGAACGGACACCCACCGCAAGGAGTATAGTGTTCGCACGAGGGCTCAACTCTGGACCGATGTGGTTCCTTGGCTTTCACATACTCCATGAGAGTTTGATGCTCTCCGCGATGAACCAATTTGTGTTTGGCCTTCTCGTTCGGTATGCCGCTCCAAATTAAGATACGACGATTCCCTTCGTTGTAAACCGCTTCTCCTTTTGCACTCCAAGAAGTGGGTTCTAAAATCCGGAAGCTCTTATCTTTCGGTGTTCGCTCTTTACGAAAACGGCGTTTTCCACGAGTATCTTTTTTTCGATCGTCTCTCTTTCTCTTCTTATCGCCAGAAAAATGTTTCATAATCTAGTGCCATGACTTTACGGACATCATTGCGTAGATCAGTAAAATCAAAACCAATTCGACAATAAAACCCCAAAACAAGGACTTACTCGGCGCGCCGCCGACGAGCGCGACACTCAAATCCGACTTTACCATGCGCTTTGCAGCAACCTCTATCCCTCCCCAACACAAGATAGAGACGAGTACCCACCAAAAAGACAGAATGGATCGGTTTTGGAATTGCGGATCGGAAAGAAGCCAAATGAAACCGAGGATGAGATTCAAACGACCACCAAAAAGAACGATTCTATGCCCCCACTGCATCATTTTGGCCAATGGTATCGGATTTTTAGACACCGATAATGCAAACGCAATGTTGACGAGAGAGGCTACAAAAACAAGATTCGCCAAGCCGGAGTGGGAATGAGAGAGTCCCGTAATCATCTTTCCCAACTGCGCTCCGTCAGTAGCAGCCAGCAAACCAACACAATCTAGCATATGCGATCCCCATAAACGTTGTCTGCTCTTTTTAGCCTACTCTACAAAAAAATCCACTACAGAGTTAGTCTGCGATAAATTTGAGGCATGAGTGTCGGTAATTTCTCGACGCGCTCCAAAACGATAAAACCGTGTTTTCCATACATTTGAGCAAGGTAATCTGCACCATCGGGATCAACGGTAATACAAAAAGGATATATGCCTCGTTTTTTGACCTCCAACAACGCTTTCTTTGTGTCTGCTTGGGCGTAAGAGTCCGCATACTGAGAACCACCGCAGTCCAGCGGCTTGCCATCACTCAAAAGGATTAAGATTTTCGTTTTCGATTTTTGTTTCTCGAGACGAGCACAGCAGTGGCGAATCGCCGCGCCATCTCGATTTTCCATTTTCCAATTCATATTGCCCAAACGATTTTGGGTCGTTTCGTTCCAAGAGTCTGTAAATTCCTTCGCAATGTAAAATGCCACTTGCCGGCGGCCATAGCCGCTGAAACCATAAATGGCAAAAGAGTCCCCCAACGCATCGAGCGCCTCTGCCGTTATCGCCAAAGCTTCTTTTTCAACATCGATGATTTTCTTATCGCTTCCGTGGATCAATTCGTTGGTAGAGGAAGACATGTCAATCAAAAAAGCAACGGATACCGATCGCTGTAAACGATGTTTTCGAATGTAGAACCGCATATCATTTTCACCATTCCGACGCGCAATTTTCGCGGCAATCAGGCGATCAAAATCTATACTTTCTCCATCTTCCCGCCCCCGAAGCGGACTCCAATTTTCCGGACGCAAAGCGAAAAAAGACTTTCGAAGATGTTGAATCTCCGCCCGATACTGCAGTCGCACTCCGTCTACAAAATCATTTTTTCGATCAAACACCCTCAATTCTTGTACGCTTGTCCACTTCGGCTTCTCTTCTTGGATGGTCTCGTCCCATTCCGGGTACACATATTGTCCGACCAACACCTGACTTTCTTCTTCGAGTTTCGGAGCCATGGCTGTTTTTTGCTTTGTACGAGCAGGACCTGATGGTCCCGGCATGCGGTCAAAAAATTCCGACACCTCCTTGAATTGAAATTCCTGACCGCTTTTTTGTGTATGCGTTCGAATTCTACGCTGGCTTTCTTGTGCGAGTAATTGTTGCCGATCTTTTTTTGACAAGGCGCTCGCGTCCATCATTCCTCGCTCTTGAGACACGGAAAGACGATTATACCGCGGGAACGTTCCAAAGAACTGCGCCGCCATCGGATATACCTCTTTGAGCAAAGAAATCGTATCCTGCACGCTCGATCGATCGTTCAAAGCGTTTTTTATTGTTCGAAAGCACTCCTTTGCAACGCGTAACGCATCATCATCTTCCCCTAGCAGAAGCAATCGATACAGACTTTCGACAAAGTATGGCACCGGTGCCAATGTTTCGAGACGCGGCCTTGGGGGTCTCCATGCTTTTCCAAGAATCTCCATATCTCGAGCCACACCTGGATATTCGTGGCGCAGCAAGTGCTCGACGCGTGCATTTTCGATAATAAAGAATAAATCTTGTGCGAGAGATGAATTGCCGAAGGAGCGAAACAACCGTTCTATTTCGAGCTCGTCCGGACGAGGATACGCCCATTCACCCTCCATATCGGACAAAGTAAAATTTAAGGTGCCGAATTCAATGTATCCGGCATTTCTAGCCGTTAAGACACGGTATGCGAGAGCGGGATCGGAAAAAGATACCTTTGGTGGAAGATAGATGTGTTTTCCATCACAAAAGGATCGTTCCGATATTCGTATATCAACATCTGCGCCACAGTGTGCACGCGCATAAAGCGTTAGCGAAGCCTTTTTCTCCTCCAATACCGTCTTTTTGACCAACGACGTCATACGGTATGCGCTTGCGCTTTCTCCGTTGAGAAATGCTTCAAATTCAGGTTTCGTCTTTTTGGTTTTCGCGTGGGCAATGAATTCGTTTAACTCAGTATCGCAGAAGCGATCGAGTAGGGATGGTAACGTGCGCATCAAAACCCTAAAAATGTCTGGTCTTTCCAGTTCTTCCAACAAAACCGAAAAGAATCTCTCTAGATCTGACTCCTCGACCGCCAAAAGAGAATCCGCCAAAGAATAGGGAATATCTCGCGCAAGATCCGTATCGACACCCAAGGCGAAACACAAAAATTCCGTTCCCTGACGAACCGTTTCTCTTCCTCTTTTTTTCTCTAACTCCCCCGCTCTTTTAGACCACTTTCGAAAAGTGACCCAATCCGATTTCAGCAACCGTACAAACGGAAGAAAAAAGGATGTCATGCTGTTGGATAAAAGACCGGTCTTGCCAGAGGAGTTTTTCATATTTTCCCATCGTAGGAACCACTATCCCAATTGACTACCGAAATTGAGTTTCGATATGTGAAATTTAGCAGATTGGTTATAATACAACAACATCAAAGCCTTTTCATTTCCTTCAGGACTGACCATGCATATAATTTTGTTAATCTTAAGCTTTTTGGTACCAGCCAGCGCCTTAGAGCCTCCGAGTGTTGAACCCCCCATACTCGGTAAAGGACTGAATAAGACCGACGCTGCGGTTATCATCGGTAATGAGTCCTATCAGAAGTTTCCACAAGTGGTATTCGCAGCAAAGGACGGGGAACTCATGGCGGAGTACTTTCGTAAATCCCTCCGTCTGTACAAAAGCAGAATCTTTTCTCTCACCAATGCCAATCGCAAAAAAATGGAATCCAGTATTAAAAAAGCATCCAAAAAAGTTCGAAATGGAACGCTATGGGTCTTTTTTTCCGGTCACGGATATGTCCAAGAGAGTGGAGAACGAGCTCTGCTGCCCGCCGATATCAAAGACGAAGAGTTGAACGAAAAGAGCATTAGCTTTAACGACATCATCGCGATTGCACGAAAAAATAAGCGCGGCAAAAACATCATAATTATTGCGGACGCCAATTTTGGAAACACCGGACGCGATGGTCTGAGTATCTTTGGGCGCACTAAGGTACCCGCAGCGTCCCCACTGCCGAACTCCAATCCAACCGAAGTGATATGGATCCCCTCTGAAGATCACAGTTCGTCGCCCAATTTACCGATATCGCAACACGGATTGTTTACATACCTCGTGTCTGGATCCTTGCGCGGTTGGGCGGATGGAGAGATTTCAGGCCAAGAGGATGGTACGCTCACATTACACGAAGCACAAAGCTATGTGCGCCACAAAATGGTCTCCATGGGCGTACCGATTAAGCCATCGATTCACCAACACGCTGATGCCCAAAAAATTGAATTCACCACACCTCGAATCGAAAAGGGACCAGACGTGCAAGCGCTCAAAGAACTGTCTGTCGATCTGCGCGCCCGCCGTTTTGAAGAAGCTGCGGATTTTTTAAAGGCACGGGCAACCAGCAACTGGCAAATCAGCATGTATAAAGCGCAAAAAGGAGGATCCGATGGTGAAAAAGCTCTCCGCGACTTTTTGGACGAGTACGAATATGCAACGATCAACATGCGATGGGCTGTCTATGTACCCGAAGTCGAACAAGCCAGACAACTTTTGAAAAGCTACGAACTCAAGGGAAATATCGCAGACTTCAAGGTAGAAGACTGTCAAGACCGATCTCAAATGAAATCCAAGGCTATGATCGGCGCTCTTTCCGATGCGCAAATCGCCTGTATGGAAAGTCAAATCCGGCTCAACCGTACACAAACGGAGCGATCCAAAATATCGCTTGTCCTCATCACCAACGCCCAGATGAAAAAAGATCTCAAATCGTACGAGAAACTCGTTCGTCGTCATCTTGAGCAATACGACAGAAGTGATCCAACGCTTTGTCTTGCCTTTGCTATATTTCTATACAAAAAAGGAGAAAGTAAGTACGAAGAGTCTTTAAAGTGGGCGGATTATGCCAACGAAAATCGTATGCAATGGGAAGGTGGTTCCGATTTTGTGCAAAAGTCCAACACTTTGTTCAAGCTACGCTCTGAACTCGCCACCAATCTATGGGTTTTGGCAGAAGACGCTTTCCGTAAAGAAAAAACCCCCGAAAATGAAGACAACGTTCAAAATAACCAAGGAAAAGCCAAAGAGTATGCGCGCGAGTGGTTAGACTATTGTCGGGCTGCCAATCTACCGGAACAGGCTCGTAGAGCGTTTGATATGTGCGTATCTGCTGCTGGAAATGTCGACCTTTGTCGAGAATGAATCCGTGGTTTCAAAATCCTCTTCTCGATAAAAAAACACCGCCGTCGGTTGTAGACGTATCCATCATTGGAGCCTCACTCCACGGATTGTATCTTTCCTATCTGCTCAGACAAGCCGGTTTGAAGGTATCGGTATTCGAAGAAAGGTCTGAGGTGGCGTCGGGTTTTTCCAGGCGATCTATCGGTCAAGCTCAACTCGGACTCGGAGACAATCCGTATCGAGTTGGTCTCTCCTTGGGAAAAGAAGGTCTACAGAAAATCCTTCGATTCTCTGCACGCAGTCTTAACCTTCTTTCACAATGGAACGGCTTTTACCCAACAGGGGGGCTCGAGATCGCCAAAGACCCCAGAGAAGAAGAAGAAATCCGTCTTTCTTGGTCTATCTCGAAAGAACTGGGTTTTCCCAACGAGCACTGGCCAGCCAAAAAACTGCAAGGAACACTAAAGGTACCCTCTTTATTATCGGGACGGTTTTTGCCCCAAGAAGGAATTGCCGACTTGTATGTTTTGACTCAAAATCTCTTTCAACATGCCCGTCAAGAAGGGGTAAGCGTTCATTGTCCAATCCGCATACACGAAATTCAAGACGGCAACCACGGTCAAATCATCATACACGAACAAGGAGAAACCCGAACGGAAGTTACGGTCTATACCAGTGGCCTCAACATACCGAGACTCCTCCCATATCTAGCCGACAAGCATACGACGGTTCGCGCACAAGCAATTGGATACAAAAGAACAACACCCTCTCATCTTTGGGGATGCCGGGCGCAATACGGATATGTGTACTGGCGAGACTATTTGGATTATCGACTGCTCGGAGGCTGCCGTTGGGCAACGACGCACCTAGAACAAGGCGAGACTGATGACACAATCACCGTGCCAAAAATCGAAGATTTTTTGCGCGCCTTTGCACAAAAAGACTTTGGAGAAGAGAACCCGATCGTAACCTATCGTTGGTCAGGTATCGAGGAACGAAGCTGTGATGGACTCCCCATTATCGGTACTCTCCCCGGTAGAATTGATACGCTGTTGTGTACCGCGCTGCAGGGCAAGGAGCTCGGACTTGGATTCGCCGGCGCAGAGGCAATCGGAGAATTACTGATCCACGGTCAATCGAGTACCCTTCCTGATATTTTCTCTCCTCGACGCTTTCTATAAACGGATCTTCTTGCTACCAAAACACGCTTTTATTATAGAATAGAGAAGAAGAGGAAATCCCGTGTTGTTCTTTCTATTTTTCTTTCAGCTTTGTTTCGCACAAGAACCCGGAATGGGTATATGGAAATCGATTTGTCAACAGTCGTCCGACTGCATTGGATATCTCATCTGTCAGGAAGGACGATGTATCCCTCCCAACCCTCCAAGTGAGAAGCAATGCTCCAATTTTAGCTTTGCTCATTACGATACCGCCGGTCAAAAATTATCACAGTGCCCTCCAGATTGCGGATTTAAAGAAGATCCGATTTATGGGCCGTACTGCATTACCAACGAACAAGGTTGTCTTTCATCGGCTCTTTGTCGGGAAGAGGGATACTGCGCATTTGATGGAAAACAGTGCACCCTCTCCGAGGAGGGATGTGCGTCCTCGGCTCAATGTCTCATTCGCGGAGAATGTGGCTTTGACGGCAAAAAATGTGTTGCGACCAAAGAGGGATGTAGCCTGTCGTCTCTTTGTAAAAATGAAGGTTGGTGTGCGTACATTCCCGGCCCCAAAGATTACGAAGCTTCTCATGGAACCTGTGGACGGAGTAAAAGTGGTTGCAGTCAATCGTTGACGTGTAGACAAAAGGGTAAATGTGGCTTTGAAAATGGCTCATGCACTGCGACAGCACAAGGGTGCGCAAACTCCATGGACTGCAAACAGCAAGAGATCTGCCGGTATCAGCGATTCCAAGGCTGTCTCAAATAGCCCACCTACGTCGTGATCATTCGCTCCGAACTCAACCATCGGCGAAGGAGAGTGGTCGTCATCTCCTTTTTGAGAACCATCTTTCCAGCCATTCCGCCCATTTTGATCATGTTCGTAGCGTTGGCCATTTGAATCAAGGGCCAAGGATGCTTCCGTAAAATCTCAGATTTTGCCAGTGCAAACAGCAAAGGACGCGGAACAAACTGCTTGGAAAGCATTTGGGTGAGTGCGATCCAAAAGGTATCTTCTACCGGACGAGGGTAGGAGAGATTAATGCGGTGCTGATTGAAGGTTTTGGTGTTGTCACCTTCTATGTCGTATCGAGATATGAGACCGGATTGAATGAGCTTGTGGTTGAGTTCTGATCCGGGGAAAACCGTCATAGAAAATAAGTACAGGTCATAAGGATGCGGGAACGTGGCAATCATTTCAAAGAGCTTTTTCTTGTCTTCTTCTGTAGAGACCGGGTCGTCGAATATCAATTGAAAATGCGGCTTGATTCCGAGCCGATGGTATGTTTCTGCAATATCGGCAATCGTTTGATTTTTCACCCTTCGGTCGTAAAGGTGTCCTGTCACACGCTCTGAGGATTGCACCCCCATATAAACATTTTTGAGGCCAGCATCGCGCAAAATACTCATGCGATGTTCATTGACGAGCTTGGGTTCGATAAAAATCTCAAACGGCAAACCGATCTCTTTGGGATAGATTTTACTGAAGTCTTTGAGCCAGTCCAAGTGAAAATTAAAGACTTCGTCGTCAAATCGAATGCGTTTGAAATCCCAATGGCCACGCGCCTGTTTGATCTCTTCGACCATCGAAGCGGGAGACCGAACCCGAAACCACTTCTGACCGGGATATACGTCTTTTTTATATGTTGAATTGTAGCAGTAACTGCACTTGTAGATACATCCTCTGCTCCCCATCATTTGGAAAACGGGGTCTCCGTGCATGGGATCCCCTACAACGTAGGAACGGCCGTATATAAAGTACTTTTCATTGTGAGAGGTGTAATCGCGAAAGACGAGGTCATCCAAGTTCTGAACCAAAGGACGCAAAGAATTTTTAACGACGTCTTCGCCGGATCGACGAAACCAAACGTTCTTACTGTCCAAGAAGTCATCGACACTTTTGGAGTGCTTTAGGGCATTCATAAAGTCCAAGAGCGCCAGCTCTCCTTCCCCTTTCAGAATCATATCGGTTTTGGAAATGCAATCATCCGGTGCCATCGTCGGATGCATCCCACCCCAAAGGACTGGGAGATCCAATTCGTTGTGTAGGAATTCCGTTATGATTTGAGCCTGGTGGGCGTAGGCGCTCGCACGAATCGAGAGTGCTGCCAAATTGAGTTCTTCACGACGAATGATACGTGCCAGGTTTTCGAGCTGCGCGTCGGATGCCGCTTCTAGGGAATTGGAGATCCAATCCTTGAAGTAAATCTCCACGACTTTGAACCCCGCTGCTCGCAAGGTCGCCGCCAGGATCCGAACCGCATTGTTCTCTACGTCCCACAAAGAGATGATCCCCAGGCGCGGCTCTTCCAAACGCGCATTTCTTTGTAATCGCTTTAAACGATGCAACATGATGGGCTCCTCTCGAACGAAATGTCACCATATGTAACTGTAGGGTATTTTGACCCCTTCTACAAGCCGTCTTCCTCTTTTTGAACCCAGATCGGAGACAATTTCACACGTTGACGTGCGAATAAACAATTTCCGCTCCCTTTTTCAAAGTCTCTGCAGCATCTCGGACGATCGACATAAATCCGACAACGATTGTCTTCTTGTAGAGCCATACAAAAATTTCCTTCCCTCCGACGAACCCCCCAGCGCCCCTCCTGCTTGAACAAAAGTTTTGGATGTTTTTTACGAACCGGATCTTTTACCGACACCTCAACGGCATCAAACGATGGGCCGCAACAGGCAGCACAGTCCAAACAGTCTACCTCTGGCTCCCAAAAAGAGCACCCCCGCCACTCGGCCTTAACCCTCTTCGATCCGGACGGAACGCATCGGAGAACCTTTGGACCCGGCCCTGCTTTTTTCGACCAAAAACAAGAACCACATGTCGTTTTACAGCTACCCCAACTCAACCCCAACGGATGCATCTCTTTTCCCTCGTACATTCGCGATTATCTTTTGTGGCATGAAATTCATTACCGTGCAAATCGATGTAGACGGAAAGAAGGATCTCTCGCTTCCCGTCCCCATCCCCCCGCAAGATTTGACAAAAAGAATCTACTACGCACTGGCTTCCTTTGGAGGAATTGCTTCTGCGCGTTCTGTACATGTGTTTTTTCCGAACATTCCCTTCTCTCAATTCAACCGGAAGTTAAAGAGCCGCCGTACCATACAGTCCTTAGGAGGAGGATACTACGCACTACGCGGGATTCCCGTTCTTCCTCTCCAAGAGTGGTTCATACGTCTGCTTTGTCACAAAGAACCTCTTTCAGAAGAGGCCTGCCTACAAGAAATAATGAATTATTACCCCCACGGCGATACCATTGCAATCCGATCATGGTTAAGACAACGTCCCGTAGGCAGTATCCGCATACGAAATTTTTTTTACGCCTCTCCGCGGAAGGAGTCCAACAATGCCGTATCTCGAAAGACTCTTGATTAATTTAATCGAAAGCAATGATCTGGTTCTAAAAGACGGTGCATCGCTACCGGAACTTTTGGTGGAAATTCAAGATAAATTACTACAAAACCAAGCCGCGGTTCAAGTGGGAGAATGGTTGGGACGCACCCTTGTACAATCAGAATTTGTCGAGGAACTCTACGCGAGTGATCGAGAGCTATACCAACGTCTGAGTGAACTTTAGTTTCGATCTAACCATCTTGTTCCTGCCTGTTCGAGGCATCTTTCCATCGCGGCGCTCCACGAAAGAGGCGGATAAGCAAAGGTCTGAGAAAAAAGATCGCTCCCCAAGCAAGAACGAGAAGGACGATACACCGCAGAAAGCTCCGCGCGGGTCATCGTTTCGTACTCGGGTGCAATGTTCAATCTCTTCGCGGCCGAAACGATCCAGTCCTCTGCAGAAACCGCTCCACTACACGCGAGATGATACAAGCCAGTGTTTCCCGTCAAAGCGGCTCCAATACCTTTCGAAACCCAGTCTACCGGTGTCGGCGATCCAATTTGATCCCGAACCAAAACCAAAGGCTGCCGACGATGCAAACGGCGCAATGCGGTCGCAAAGAAACTCTTTCGTCCACAACCATAAAGCCATTGAACCCGCAGTACCACTGCATCGTATGCCAAGGCCGCTTCTTCTCCTTTCCACTTGCTCACGGCATATGTAGATCTCGGGTTGGGGGTAAGTTGTTCCGACAGAACCTCTCGATCCGGATCATCCAACACATAATCGGTTGAAATGTGTATCAATCGAATCGATAAAGAGGCGCATATTTCAGCAAGAAAGGCAACAGCATATGTATTCACAGCAAAGGTTCTCTCTTTCTCTTGTTCAGCAAGATCGACACGCGCCTGGGCCGCTGCATTGATAAAAACCCTTGGCTTTCCTTGTTTGAGTGTAGAAAATAACCGTCCACGGTCGGTAATATCGAGTTCTTTCTTTGAAAATCCTCGATAGCCTTGTTTTCGGAGAGCCGTTCCCAATAGACCGTCCGCACCACTCACCCAAACATCCTTCATCGCATTCGCTCTCCATCATTTGTTAGACGTATGACACTCTTTGGGCTATTATAGCCTTCCACGGCAGGAGTGCGGAATGAAAATACTGGGTTTAGATGAGGCGGGAAGAGGGTGTGTCTTGGGCTCGCTGTTTGTCGGAGCTTGCTGCTGTTTGGACACCCAAATCAAGACCGTTGTTGAAAGCGGTGCAACCGACTCTAAAAAGCTCAGCGCTAAAAAGCGAGAAAAGATACTGGGGGTCTTGGAACCCCTGGTTCAAACACGCCACTTGAGCATCTCGCCAACGGAGATCGACAACGGAAACATCAACCAACTCGAGGAGGAAGCGTTTATCGATCACATCGTGCATTTCGAACCCGATGTCGTGTATATCGATGCGCCGGTACATCCCAACGGCATACCCGCATTTGTTCGTCGAATGAAAGAACAACTGCATCGTTCCGGAATCAAGGTGCCGAAATTGATCGTCGAACCCAAAGCGGATCTCACCTATCCAATTGTCGGTGCCGCGAGTATTGTTGCAAAGGTACATCGCGATCGCTCGATCAAGGCGCTGGGAGAAGTCGGCTCCGGTTATCCCAGCGATCCGAAAACACGGTCTTGGATTAAAGGCTTTTTAGAGAGAGGAGAAGAACTACCTTCTTCGGTACGTACCCGATGGGGAACAGTTGCTTCCCTACGAGCAGAGTGCAAAAAATGAGCCTGGGCGTCGCCATACCGATGTACAACGAAGAAGGCAACTGCGAGCGTGTGATTCAACGATGCATCTCCCACCTCAGCGAATCCAATATCGAATTTCATCTTGCGGTTGTCAATAACGGCTCCAACGATGGTACCGGCCTAATTTTGGAAGACTTCGCTCGTAGAGAGAGTCGTTTAATCGCAATCCATCTATCGGAGAATCAAGGGTACGGCGGCGGAATTTTGGCCGGACTCAATAATTTGATTCTCAAGAAGCCGGAGATTATCGGTTGGACATGGGGAGACGGACAAGTCTGCTCCACCGTCTTACCCAAACTCTACGCTGAGTGTAAGCGCGGAGCTGATATCGCCAAAGCATGTCGAATCCAAAGACAAGACGGATATCGCAGAAGAGTCATTTCGAAAACCTATGCGGGCGCAATCAAACTGATCGGTGCACGCAGCGCAGATGTGAACGGATGTCCCAAACTTTTTCGCACAGAAGTATACCGAGATCTTCATCTGACCTCCACCGACTGGTTTATAGATGCAGAAGCAATCCTCAAAGCGGAAAAACAAGGTCGAAGCATCTATCAAGAGCCCGTAATTATGGAGCCAAGAGCCTTCGGAAAAAGCAAGGTAAAAGCGCAGACAATTTTGGAATTCACTAAAAATATCGCTTTATGGAATCTGAAAAAGCACTAATCTCGTGGTGGAGTTGGCCGGCACGTCAACAACCCGTGCGATCTGTCTTTGCGTGGCTCATCATCCTTGTATCCATTTTCCTTTGCTCGAAATGGAGTTTTTTTCTATCCCTCGGAATTAGCGTCGCATTGATATCTTCACTCTCTGAAGTGCTCCTACCCACGCTATACCAAATCAAAAAGATGCATATCTCGGTCTACTCCTTGCATATCCACCGCAGTATTCCGTGGGCGCAAGTTAAAGCCGTAAAACAAAAAGAACGCGGCTTCTTATTGACGATTGACGCATATCAAGACCGGAAGAAGAATCTCTTTCTCTATTGCAATTCGAACAAAGAGAAAATAGGATTGGTTCTAGAGCAAAAAATCGTTGAGAATCAAACGTGAACAAAATCACCATAAGCCAACCTGAACTTGAAGCCGTCGATGAAGTACTCGAATTTATCATACGGTTTGGACTGACCGTTCCTGCCATATTGACACTGGAAACGCTTCGTCCTCTCTCTCGCATGGGCGCGCAATTTATGCACATCCTAACCCCCTCGATCTGCGTATTCCTCTCCCCCTCCCACTGGACTTCCTTTGCAGAACTATTGGAACAGCCGGGCGGCTTGGATCATATACTCTCTCGCCTAGAATTCCTCGATCGGAAAGCACAAATCCAATGAGTACAACACCCGAGAATGACTTTCGCAGTATTCTTGCGACCGATTGCGGATCTACGACCACGAAAGCCATCCTAATTCAAAAAATTGACGGTGTTTATCGCCAAACCTACCGCGGAGAAGCGCCAACAACCGTCGAAGCGCCCTTTGAAGACGTTACACGTGGCGTGCTCAACGCTGCCCAAGAAATTGGGGAGTTAATGGGCAGAAAGATCGTTCGCGACGATGGTTCGGGTATTATCACCCCTGAAAAAGAATCCGAAGGTGTCGATATTTATATTTCTACCTCTTCTGCGGGTGGTGGATTGCAAGTCGTGGTTGCGGGGGTCGTGCGCTCGATGACAACCGAATCTGCCATGCGGGCTGCCCTCGGATCGGGTGCGATCGTAATGGATGCTTTCTCAACCAACGATAAACGGCCGCCACACGAGCAAATCGAAAAAATTCGACAGCTTCGTCCGGACATGATCCTTCTCGCGGGTGGGGTCGATGGCGGAACCGAAAAGCATGTCATTGCGCTGGCGGAGCGAATTTGTGCGGCTCAGCCCCGCACACGACTCGGAGGCGACTTCAATCTACCCATCATCTTCGCCGGCAATAAACAAGTGAGAGAACCGGTATCCAAACTGCTCGAAGACATTTGCGCGCTTGAGATCGTGGACAACGTTCGCCCCGTCATGGAAAAAGAAAACCTCGCGCCGGCGCGCGATAAAATTCACGATTTGTTCATGGAGCACGTCATGGCCCAGGCACCGGGCTACGGAAAACTCATGAAGTGGGTCTCCACACCGATTATGCCCACACCGGGTGCGGTGGGTCAAATCATGAAAACCATTGCAGAACAGCGAAAAATCAATATTCTCGGTGTCGATATCGGTGGAGCAACCACAGACGTCTTTAGCGTCTTCGACTCCATTTTTAATCGAACCGTCTCCGCGAATCTCGGTATGAGCTACTCCGTAAGCAATGTGCTCGCAGAAGCCGGACTCGCACACGTTCTTCGTTGGATCCCCTTTCGCATCGACGCAAAAGCACTCCGCAACCGAATCGGAAACAAAATGATTCGGCCGACCACCATTCCCCAAACGCTGGAAGAGCTTCAGGTAGAACAAGCGATTGCCAGGGAAGCACTCCGTTTGGCGTTTATCCAACACAAAACATTTGCTGTTGGGCTCAAAGGCGTCCAAAAACAGCGTGGAATTGCGGACGCTTTCGCCCAAGAAGGAAGCGATACCATCGTACAGATGATGAACTTGGATCTAATCGTTGGCTCCGGTGGAGTTCTTTCCCATGCTCCCAGACGCGCACAGACGATGCGTATGCTCATCGATGCCTATCAACCAGAAGGTTATACCGAGATTGCCGTCGATTCCATTTTTATGATGCCGCACCTCGGCGTCCTATCGACCATTCACCTACAAGCAGCCACAGACGTCTTTGAAAAAGACTGTTTGGTCTACCTCGGATCTTGTATCGCACCTATCGGAGACTTTGACGAAAAGAGTCCCTTGCTCAAACTTCATCTCACGCTCCCCCAAGAACCCGAGATTGAAGAAATCCTTTCCTTTGGAGAGCTATATTTTTGGTCTTTGGCGGAGGGACAAGAGGCAAATGTTCGCATTACCCCCCTCCAAAACAAACTCGATTTGGGTAACGGACCCGCTCAGCCGATCTCGTTGAAAGCAAAAGGAGGAAAGGTTGGACTGGTTATAGACACGCGCGGACGACCGATTCGGTTTCCCCACAACCCAGAAATACGTACCCAAACCTTATACAAATGGTGCTCTTCGATGGACGAGTATCCTGAAGGAGAGCGTTAGTATGGCTATCTTTACGCCTGGGCTCAAGGTTTCGGATCGAACGCTTCTGGTGAAAACGCGACGATTACCCCTCAAAGGAGAAGTTCTCGTTCAAAAAGGACAACGTGTAAAAGCATTTGACATCATCGCCAAGACGGAACTGCCCGGTAAAATTTACCCTATCAATATCGCAAATCAGCTCGGTGTCCCCGCATCACGACTCAAAGAAGCGATGCTTAAGGATATTGGAGACCGCATTGTTGAAGGAGAATTGATCGCGCAAACCAAGGGTTTCATGGGACTCTTTCGATCAGAGTCCCACGCTTTGGTCTCCGGAACCATACAGAGCATCTCCCCCATCTCCGGAGAAGTTATTATTCAGGCAAATCCTATTCCCGTGGTTATGGATGCATATGTAGACGGACTGGTCGTCGATGTCTTGGAAAATGAAGGCTGCTCGATTCAAACATCCGCATGCCTTGTGCAGGGTATCTTTGGTTTGGGAGGAGAAGTACAAGCACCTCTTCAAATGGGTGTTCAAAGTGCCGGTCAGACCTTGGATGCCAGCCAAATCCTCGATAACATGAAGGGTCATATCGTTGTTGCCGGCGCATTTGTGACCAAAGAAGCGGTACAAAAAGCGATCGATGTTGGAGCAAAAGCGATTATAACCGGTGGCTTCGATTACAACGATATCAAAGACTTGCTGGGCTATGAGGTTGGTGTTGCCATTACCGGCTCAGAAGAAATCGGTATTAGCATTATGGTCACCGAAGGATTCGGTGAAATTGCAATGGCGCCGAAAAGCTTCTCTCTACTAAAAAAATACGACGGCTATCAAGCTTCTCTGAATGGTTCTACCCAAATTCGAGCCGGCGTCATCCGTCCCGAGGTCATCATTACCCATACAGAAGATGATCTACCCAAAGAGCGATGGAATCCCCCAGAACCCAAAGGCATTCAACTGGGGGATCGCGTGCGCGGGATTCGTTCACCCTACTTTGGAAAACTCGGCTTTGTACATGCACTCCCCATATCCCTAGAAACCATGCCTTCGGAGACCAAAGTCCGCGTTCTCGAAATTCAATTCGATGATGGAACCATTGCCACCGTTCCCAGAGCCAACGTAGAGAGCATAGAAGAATGATATACTTGCTTTGGATGCTCCTTTGTTTCACGCATGCCCGCGAAGCGCTGATCCCCATTGAAAGCGTAACGGTAGCGGCACCTCCAAACGATAGTGGCACGCACTTGACGATCTCTTGGCGCTTGCGAAACGATACTTTTTTTCATGTCGTGAACGACCAAAATCAGATCGTACAAACGCTTCCGCACCACGCGCGCAGCCTGTCTATATCCGACTCAAAGACCGCCAAGAACTGGATGGTGTACGCCCTGAATGATCCGTCTCCATCCCTGCAGCAAGTCTTGGCAGAGGGAACATCGCTATCGTTGGCGAATGATACAGACAATCTCTCTTGGTCTTGGCCAGGCCTCAGACAAGGATACGCCGTTCTACGATGTACACCACAAGGAAACCATAATTGCGAAGATCACAGAGGCAATTGGTCTGTCGTCCGAAAAGGCATCTCCCCTCTCGATCGCTCCTACGAAGATGTGGTCTCGAACAATCCTCTGCAAGATCCGATACGCGAACGCTACGCCTATCGCGTGGTGACGCTGCCGGTAGAGTATGCCAACGATACAAAAATCGATTTTTTCTCTCTCCTACTCAATTACGGCTCCTCGTCGAGCACCGCATTTGGAACGCCACAGGCAACGTGGTGGAAAAATATACCCGGAATCTACACGCTCCTTTTCTTTATCTTTGGCACAGGTGGCCTAATTTTCTTCTTTACGGCCCAAGCCCAGCGCGGAAAGAAACTGACCATTCGTAAAATACCGGGTATAGACGCCATAGAGGAAGGAATCGGTCGCGCCACCGAGATGGGAAAACCGGTTTTATATGTTCCGGGTATCGAGTCCCTTGAGGATATCCAAACCATCGCTTCGATGCTGATTTTGGGAGAAGTGTCGAAAACCATCGCGGAATATCAAAGTGATGTCATCGTATCGTGTATGGTACCCATCGTGCGAGAAGTTGCAGACGAAGTGGTGAAATCAGGCTACTATCGCGCCGGGCACCCCGATGCGTACGATCCGACATCCGTACGCTTCATCTCCTCCGACCAATTCGCTTTTTGCGCGGGAACCAATGGGATCATGTATCGTCAAAAACCAGCGACCAATATCTACTTGGGTCGATTTTTCGCAGAATCACTCATTTTAGCGGAGACCGGATTTGCCAACAAAGCCATTCAAATCGCCGGAACGGCTGAGGTTACCCAACTTCCCTTCTTTTTGGCAGCCTGCGACTATACCCTTATCGGTGAGGAACTTTTCGCGGTATCGGCGTATCTATCCGATGATCCACGACTCTTATCTTCGCTCAAGGCTTCAGACTGGATCAAAATCGTCATCATTGTCTTTCTTTCCTTGGGTGTAATCGCTGCCAGCTTTGGCTCCACGATTTTTCACCAACTTCTCAGTATTTCTCAGGGCTAATCCATGCGAACAACCATCCCTCTTTTTTTTGGATTTGTGGTCGGCTTCTTTATGCTGGGAGACTACTTTATTCCGCACTGGACTTACCAACTCATCAAGGGCTATATTCTCGAGTTTGGAACACTTTTGGCCTCCACTGCCTTTTTATTGGGCATTATCAACCTCATACAAGTCAATCTTCCCAAGATCATCGCGCGCGAAAAAGACTGGTTTTACAAAGTCGTCATGCTTGTGAGCATGGTGATCACCATGGTTTTTGGATTTGTAGAGGGGGGTGCGAGAATGGACGACGACCAAATATACAAATGGATTTTCGACTACATCCTCACACCGTTGAGCGCTACGATGTTTGCACTCCTCGCTTTTTATATTGCCTCTGCTGCGTTTCGCGCTTTTCGTGCTCGGAATGCGGATGCCACCATTCTCTTGATTGCTGCCTGCATTATGATGCTCGCTACCGTTCCGGTAGGAGAGCAAATCCCTTTTTTCGGGGATTATCTCCTCCACTTGAAAAGTTGGCTCATGGACGTTCCCAACGTCTCTACCCGTCGCGCCATTTTTGTCGGCGCTGCTTTGGGAACCATTTCAACGGGCTTGCGAATCCTCCTCGGGATTGAGAGATCTCATCTGGGAGGAGATTGATGCGCCAATTTCTGTTTTCTCTTCAAAAGCTCGATCGTAGAATAATCTTTGTGGGTATGGCGCTGTCCATTTTTATCCCCCTTCTTCTGCCGTTTTCCCTACCCTTCAAAGTCAGTAAGGAAGTACAAGCAACGTACGACCAAATCGAAGCCCTTCCCAAAGGTGCACCCGTTTTGATTTCCGCTGATTTCGATCCGAGTTCCATGCCCGAGCTGTGGCCTTTCTTTCAGGCCAATCTTCATCATATGTTCGCAAACGATCTCAAACCGGTCTTTGTGACACTGCTTCCCACTGCTCCCCCCTTGATATGGCCAGAAATCAAAAAGACCGCGTCCCTATACAAAAAACAATATGGTGAAGACTATGTCTTTTTGGGGTACAAAGACGGGAAAGAGCTGGTCATTAAAAACATCGGACAAAACATCCCCCAACAATTTCCACAAGACTACCGCGGAACCCCCATCGCATCGCTCGAAATGATGCAAGGCATCAAACAGGCGAAGGATTTTCCCATGCTCATCGCAATATCGGCGGGCTTTCCAGGCATAAACGAATATGTACTGCAAATTCAAGGTCTGTACAAACTACCCATGATCGGTGCCTGTACAGCTGTGAGCGGCCCAGATTACATCCCCTTCTTCAAATCCAAACAGCTTCTGGGTCTGAGTATGGGAATTCCCGGATCCGCCAAATACGAACGACTGGTTCAGTCAAAGGAGAATGTTCAACCATTTTCGGCGACCGGAGCCAAAAGTCTAAATGTATTGAGTCTCAGTCATCTCTACATCATATTCTTAATCGTAATTGGTAATTTTGCGTACTTCATGACACGCGATATGGAGGACGAAGATGGACCCGGTTAGCATCTACGAAATCATCGGTGTTTGGGTATCCATTTTCTTAACCCTGACCGTTTTCTCCTTTTTGTATGACGACAATCCGATCTACAAGCTCTCGGAGCATATTTTCATGGGCGTCACGATCGGCTATGGGATCAGCGAATCATATTGGGGTGTCTTCAAGCCGAATTTGCTCGACAAACTCTTTGTATGGGAAGATGGGCAATTTGCTGGGGAAAGCATCTACTTTCTCGCGTTGCTCTTGTGTGTTTTGCTTCTCTTCAAAGCAACATCAAAATGGAGTTGGCTCGCACGAATTCCCATCGCCATTCTCGTATCCGCCTACGCTGCCCTTAAAATTACAGGAGAAACAACGGCGAAACTCATGCTGCAACTGCAAGACTCTATGCCTGACCTCCATACTTCTTGGAATCGCCATGGAATCTGGGACTGGTCGAATGACGGAGCCGGCGTTTTCTCTGACACCTTCTTGGTGATTAGCTTGATGGCGATTCTTCTCCACTTCTACTTCAGCAAAATCCCTTCCAAGACCGAAAAGTGGGGATATCCACTCGCAGGCATTTTCTTTTTGCTGTGCTTTATCGCGTGTTTCTTCCTCTCGCCTCTCCAGGATAGTCTCATTGGGTCGCTCATCGTCTCTCTCTCGCTGGCATCGTGCGCCGCGATGCCATTTTTGGCGATTTCCCCCGCTCGAAAATCTCTCTCTCGATTTGGGGTTTGGGTTTTGATGCTGAGCTTTGGCGCCTCCTTTGGTTTTACCGTTATGGGTCGCGTATCTTTGGCGATCGGTCGAGCCCAAGAGTTACTCGGGCATAATATGTCCACGGAACGCGCAGAACAAGTCATGCCCCAAACAGCATCGTTTGTCTCCCTTCTTGTGATCGCTATTTCTCTCTTTTGGTGGTCAAGAAGGAAGAAAGATACAGAGATCGCATGTAGACTTTCTTTACAGCAGTGGGCGTTCTCTTCCTTTCGATTCCTTTTTGGATTTGGTTGCAAAGCCTCCATGAATCTTTGTTGGGATTTTGGTCTTTGCCGTTGGGAATCGCGCAATTTTGGCTCGCTGCGTTCAATCTGATTCTCGCATTTGTATGTCGCATCTTTTCCAAAAAACCCGCAATTTGGATCACAATGGGAATGATAAACCTGTTCATACTCATGGAAGATGTTCGATTGTACACCGGAGATACGGAAGGGATTCCTATGATGAGCTGGAATCTGAATGCACCGCAAAAAAAAGAGATGGACTGCGTCTTGCCCGTCATACAGCAGTGGGAGCAAGTCAATCCGGATGGCCTCATTTTCTTACAAGAAGTGAGCGAGAGAAATTTTCAACGCATTATGGACGAGACCAGCTTGTTGTGTATGGGAGCGAGTTATCACCCCATCGATAGCTGCCGAAATCGAAAAAAAGAAACGTGTCCGGGGCTGGCGATCTGCGCGGCGAAAAATTGGTCTTTTCGCCGTCCTCATCACAAGAATTTTCAAGATCAACGAAATTATGGCTACTTCCAAACCGAACTGAAACCCCCGGGAGAGAACGAATACTTCAACGCCCTTAATATTCATCTGGAGAGCCTTTGGAGAACCCGCTACGAACTCAAAACCCAAAATATGACGGAGCTTTTGCATCAAAATACACTGCGACAACACGAGCAACTGGGTAAAATCGAAAAGGTTCTCTCTATTCTCAAGGATCCGGTTCTTTTGGTTGGTGACTTTAACTCCGTCAGCAGTATGTGGCTTCACCGCCACCTTCGCACCAATCTGATCGATGCCCACCGCTTTAGTGGTATGGGGTTCGGCATTAGTGCAAAAAGATACTCCATACCGATAAGAGTCGATCATCTTTACATTCAGGCACCGATGAGGTGGAGTGGAGAAACACGCGTCCTACATCAGCACACCTGTTCCGATCATTTTCCGATTACGTCTTGGTTTTCCCTACGCTAAGGCACTCCATCATAATTTCCAAAAGGGCATCTTCCCCATCCAACCACGGCCTTTGTATCATGCGACGCGATACACTCATGGCCTGGACATCTTGTATATACGCCGGCGGTAGTGACTCATCGAGGCAAAAGAGAGAAAGACGCTTTTTTAGCGCGCGTGCCATTCCCACTTCAAAGGCACAAAAAGATGAGCGAAGAAAGGCTTGGGAAATCGCAAAAAACAAGATTTCTGAATCTCGAATGGCTTTTTCAATCGTTTCATACCAATTGCTTCCTTGTCGAATCGAATCCGAACACACAAAAATATCCGCCTGAAAATATCGGCGCATATAATTCACCACCGGGAGGAGAATGTGTTCATCAGCAACCGCATGCGAGAGAAAGATTTGCGGAATCGCGGCAACCGACGTATTCGTCTTGTTCGGTTCCAGAGCCAAGAGTTGCGCCCAAAGAGAGCCGATGCCCTCATCTCGCAACAGATGTGTCGAATAAAAAGGCCCCAATTGTTGTAGAAATATTGGATCACAACCAATGGCAACCAAGTGAACCCGAGCCGCTAAAATACGCTCTTTTTCAACGAGTAAACGCTCGAAGTCCGTTCCATCACAGACAATCCACAAATCGTTGCACCGCAACATTTCGTTCACCCGAGAACTGTGTATCGCACCCAGGCGATACGACCACTTCTCCGCCAAAGAGAGGTAGTGGGAGACGGACAGAATGACCGTGTCTTTGGTCTTTACTTGTGGCGGAGCACAGGACCAACCTTTTTCCGTGTGAGAACCATCACACACCGGAAAAAGCCTCGAGCGCCCGCACACGCATCTTCGATCCACTCTGCCTCCTTTGATTGTCGCGTTATCAGTGTACTGCAAACGAGCGACAGGCAGATGATTATTCTTGATATTCAGAAGAAAGAGCCCTCTCCCAGTCGTATATACAGCGAAACCCAATGGTTCCATCAAAATGCGGAACATGTCCCCAAAAGATCGTATCCAATCTCACTTGCTCTCCCGCGTAATACGCACCTCCAACTTTGGCTGCGATCGGCTCTTCATCACGTTCTTGCACAACCTCGATCTGTGCACGGGTTCTGTCGTCGTCCCATACCAGCCGGATTGGCAGCATCTCGGTTGCGCTTGCCATTCCTGATATCAAAGATGGCATTAAATACCCTTCTCCCGGCAAATCGGAACGGAACGGTTCTGCGGTGACCGCATACAATCGACCTTCCTCTTGCGAGAAATACTCGAAAGACAAACCGACGGTAAAAGGAACAAAATCGTCTAACGCTCCCTCTTCTAATTTTAACAGGCCGTCTTCTACCAACAAGGAAAGTCCCTCCTCTTCCCGCGCCGCAAACCAACGCTCGATATCTACGCGATTTCCAGAATCAACCCACTCCCAAAGGTTTCCGATTTGATCCCACACTCCAAAAGGGCTCTGACACGAAGAAAGAGAAGCACAAGGCTGCACACCATCCCAATTCAAACCCTCTCCGGGCAGGACACATTCACCGTTGGGAAGCGAATCACCCCACGGATATGCGAATCCTCCTTCCCCATAGGTTCCATCGCCGGCGTCCTTCCATTCCGCGAAGGTTGGCAAGCGCATAAATGCACCCGCTTGTTCAACCCACGTGTTTTCACAAAGCGTCTGCGCCCGGTAAAAAGAAACATTGGAGGCGGGAAGCACCCCGACTTCTGAAAGTGCCTGCTCTTCAAAAAATGCACTTTCACACTGCATGATACAAAACTGAGGATCATCGATGGGAACGGGAACCGTTCCCATCGAGCACGAGCGTCCTACGTCTTGCTCTTCGCCGTCCTCCGAATCTTCGACCTCATCCTTCTCTTCCTCCGGTGACTGTTGAGAACCGGGAGGAAGCAGCTCTTGAGAGGTAGAGCAAGCTGCCCAAAGCCAAAGATATCCCATGCCCTGTCTCCTCCCCAATGTCTCGAACGGTGCCAGGTTCGATTATATGATGGCGGCCGATTCTCTACCATCTTATCACGGTGGGCGCTTTTCCCGTTCGGCGAAGGAAGGAGAAAAACGAATGGTAGACGATAGAGCGGATTTTATTCTTGGGGCATGCCCCATATCTTTCGATACAAAAAGGTCGTACCCAATGCGATCGAAGTCGATAAAACGGTTCCCCAAATCAGATCAACGACCACGACGATGGTCGGAAAATCTTTAAATACCGCTTGCGACGTCAGGTCAAAGGTCGCGTAGGTGACAAAACCAAAGGCGGCGCCGTAAGCCGCAATTTTTTTGTAAGAGCTCTTCCAGTGGGGGGCCAAGACGAAGAAATTCAGACCCGCCAGGAAGATTAAATAAAAGAGAACCGCGGGTACCACGGCAAAGGATTCGCGCATTAAATGACCCAAATGCTTTGCGTAAAAGGAACTCGCTACCGTACCGAGCCAAAAGGCATCCACCATAACAAACACGGCGATGGAGATAAAATATCGTTTTACAATCATCATACGGTTCTCTTAACCCAATGGGATTTCAACGCTAAGAGATCGACAAGATCTCTATTTCTTTGCCTCTAAAAACCACGATGTCGCCTTCTTCTGTGGCATTCAATGCCTGCCCCAGTGGAGAGTCCAACGAAATGCATCGATACACCAAATCCAAATCGACTTGACCCGCGGCAATAGAGAAAAAGAAATGCCCCCCATCCGTTTCGACAACGGAACCTTTTTCTACCTGTTCACAAATCCGCGTAGCATCGATCGTCTCCAATGAAGCGCGCATTCGATGCGCTTCTTTGAGATGAAGAGCGTATTTTTGCTTCTCGAGTTGCATCATCGAGCGACCGGTTTCATACTTGTCTCCCGCGCTGCTCTTCGTCTCCAAATTCGCTTCTCTTTGTGCATTTTCCATCGCTTTTTTGGACACTGCGATTTTTTCATCCACATAATCGAAGCAAAACCGAAGGAGTTTTTGTTTAATCCGACTCATCGAAACATCATCCCACTCTGATCGTTTAATCCTATACGCAATATGGTCTTTTTCCAAGCAAAGCTTCAAGGCTTGAGATACTGATCCGCAAAATCGATCATTTCTCTCCAGCATTGACGCGCCTTCTTACGAAAGATGAGAGCGTGAAAGGCGTGGATCTCATGCTCGTAATACCGCTCTGCCACAAAGCCGCCTTTTTGCCGTAAAACCGATGCCATTTGCTGGGTATCGCCCAAAAGTGGATCCCATGTACCAACGCATAAAAAAGCGGGTGGAAGCGATCTCGATAGCGTACAATTCTCAAACAGACAGACCGGATCTGCCAGTGTCATCGGCTCTGGTTCGGGAAGATAGCATAACTGCAAATCGAGTACGTTGTAAAAGTTCAAACGAGAGACCAGACCCCGTTTTGGGAACCGTTTTGGATGCGAAACTTGAAAGATCCCGCAGGCGGGTAGGAGTACGGAAGGTGTCACGCCGGCATCGTATACGCGCTGCGCCCATGGCTCTGAACGTCGAGACAACAAGCAAAACGCCAGCGCCATCGTCAGATTTGCACCGGCCGATTCTCCGGCAATCGCGATGCGAGAAAGGTCACCACCATAGGACTCTATGTTTTCAAGCATCCACTGCCACGCGGCGCATACATCCTCTATCGCAGCCGGATACGGATCTTTGGGTGCCAAACGGTAATTAATGCTCACGACCAGGTATCCCGCTTGTGCAAAGTTTCGTCCCATAACCCAGTGGGTATCCTTGGAAAGAGATCGAAAAGCACCACCATGAATGTAAAAAACAATGGGAACACCGGTACTTTTTTGCATAGGCCGGTAGATATCCAGCGTAGAAAATGCGCCGTGAGAGCAATATTAAACAGAAGAGAATCGCTCGATTCCTCGACGCTCTAAGTTGGCCAGTCTGGTTCTGCCCCCCAAAAGCGACAGTGCTTCGAAGAAAGAATCAAAGCTTTTGGCGACCACCATCCCCCTCTTCTTACGAGTCATCTTCACTTTCTCCAAGCCATCGCCAGCCACGGTTGCTCTTCACGCGGCCGACCCGGCGGACGATAATAGTGGGTAATTTCTGAGAAACCGGCATTTTGCATGAATGTACGCCACTGCCCAATAGAATGATAGCTTCCATATCGGTCACCATTCCAGCCCTCTATATCGAGGCCGCGGGGATTGGAAGAGAAAAAGACGCCGTCTTTTTTTAAACAAGACCATAACTCTCGAAGAACGCGCGGCAATTCTTGCTTGGGAACATGAAAGAGCGTCGCGTTCGCAAACACACCATCAAAAAAAGAAAGCGGTAAATCCAAAGCCAAAAAGTTTTGCTCCCACACCGTACATCCGGCGTTTTTTCGGGCGAGAGCACTGAGTTGTGCCGAACCCTCCACCCCGATCGGAATATGACCACGGGATTTAAAAAAGGCCAAATCTCGACCGGGACCACACCCCACATCAAGGATTCGGTACGGTGCTTCCCCCCGTATATTAGACAAGAGGGTCTGCGTGTTTTGACTGACGTCGTGATCCTTGGTTCCTTCCCAAAAAGAAAGAGCATTTCGATCGTAATGACCGACGGTCTCGCGAACGATCTCCGTAAGTTGGTCGTCAGAAAGTGACATACGGCCTTCCTCCCATCTCTTCCGTCAAGAAGAGATGTTTCAGGATATAATATACTTTTCCATATCCATTCGTGTGGAGATTTCCATGAAAAGAAGAATATTGATTCGCAATGGTGCTTTGGCCGGACTTGGCTTGCTCTCTCAGCGCTGCACACCAGCGGCAAAAGTCGTTACATCGACACCCATTAGCCCCCTGACACCACCCCAAACGGAAGGGCCTTTTTTCCCAAACCAAGAACAAAATGATTTGGACGCCGATCTCACGCAGGTCGACTCGCAAGAGGAAAAAGCCACCGGCGAGCAGGTAATCGTGCGGGTTCACTTGACCGACAGCAACGGAAATCCCATCGAAGAGGCCATGTTCGATATATGGCAAGCCTGCGCGTCCGGACGATACAATCACAGTGACGATACCTCCAGTGCACCTCTGGATCCAAATTTTCAATATTGGGCGCGTCTGTACACGAACCATCAAGGTTTTCTTCAGTTTAAAACGATCATTCCCGGAAGTTATCCCGCCTCTTCCGATTGGGATCGACCACCGCACATTCACTTTCAGATTTCGATAGCAGCAGAAGAAAAACTCACCTCACAAATGTACTTCGACGGTCATCCGCTCAACGATATAGATCGAATCCTCAATAAGACCAAAGTAGAATACGGAGAAGAAGCAGCCAACAATCTGATTGTCGATTTTTCCCAGCGCAATGAAGATGGCATCGGCGTCGGTGACTTCCACATTGTGCTCGGTCTCACACCCGCCACCGAGTAGACTATTGGTCTATTTTGGCACGAAGACTTTGTTCCAACTCTTCGTGACCGTGACGGGCGGCGTCATCTGCAGCCGTACCGCCAAACCGATCCTTTGCTCCTACGTCCGCTCCGTTTTGGAGTAAGTAGCCGACCACGTCTACATGATTGTGCGCTGCGGCCAAATGCAATGGCGTCCGACCATCGTAATCGCCCAAAGCGAGCTCTCCGCCTCCGCGGTGAATGCGCTGTATCTGCTCTAAATCACCATCCGCGGCAGCTTGACAAAGATCGGAAATCACCGCATCTGATCGGATTTTCGCTCCGGCTTGAACGAGGAGTTCGATGATATCGTCATGACGATGGCGAATCGCATCGCTAAGAGGACCAACCCCCCAACGATCGACTACGTTCACGTCGGCTCCTCGTTCGATTAAAAAGGAAACAACATTTTTTTGCCCCTCCGCCGCGGCCAAATGCAGAGAGGTTCGCCCATCGTAGTCTCCGCTATTGACATCAAAATTACTGGCGAGCATTCTTTCGATGGCCTCTACATCGCCACGACTGGCGGCCGCACAACTAAGAACGGGAAAAATGGCCTTCGATATCTGCTCGGATATACCGATTTCTCCCCCTTGCGTAATCACCTGCGCGACCGAATCTACAAATTGCTGCTCTTGGAATGAAAAGCGATTACGCCCTTGAAAATCATTGAGTTCACCTCGAAGCGGCTTCCCCATATTTTCCTTGACCTGTGCAAGCGTGAGATCTTCTTGTGAGAGGAGGTATGCCAACTTGGTAAGCGCCGCTTCCGGCGTCATGTCATAGCCGCTGCAAACCCCAACGCTACCCAAAATGGATCCGGTTTCATACGCATCACTCACCGTACCTTTGACGCATTGCGTACAATTAACAATAATCACCCCCCGATCGGCAGCCTTCTTTAGCGCCGCGATAAAGTCGGCACGGCTGGCCGGAACGTTACCGGCGCCATAACTCTCTAAAATCAATCCCCGAAGCGGCGGCTGAAGAAAGTTTTCCACCAAGGCTGTGCTGATGCCTGGAAATAAACGAAGAGCCGCAACATTTTGCTCTTTGATCTCTCGCAAGCGCAACGGTCGCGCGGGTGCCGGCAGAATCAGATGCCAAGAAACCTCGATGTCGATCCCGATTTTAGCCAGTGGTGGTAAGTTACCGGACTGAAAAGCACCCAAGCCCGAAGCATCCATTTTTTGGGTTCGGTTTCCACGGAAGAGTTGGTTATCGAAATACAGACCCACCTCCGGTATTTGATATAGACCGGCCATGGTCAAGGCGCCCAACAAGTTATTCACCGCATCATTTCTCACTTCCGAGAGCGGTATTTGCGATCCGGTGATGACGACGGTTTTTCGCAGGTTCACCAACATAAACGACAGAGCGGAAGCGGTATAGGACATCGTATCGGTGCCGTGTAGAACAACAAACCCATCGTATTCATCGTAGTTTGACTCGATTTCGCGCGCGATCTTGACCCACGAGCGAACGTCCATATTCGCGGAATCGAGGAGCGGATCGTACTCGATGATATCGTAGTGTATACGAATTCCAGACTTTGAAGGCGGCGTCGTACGCGGTGGTGCCTTGGGATCTTGAAAAGCGTACAGACTTCGGAGTTGATGCTCCATCCAGCCGGCGGCCGGCGCATAACCGGACGGCGTCTGCTTCATTCCGATCGTACCACCGGTGTAGATGATTAGGACGTTTCGAATAGACATGGGATTCTCACACTTGGGTTCTATATGTAAAAACTACATTTGAAATAAGAGGAAGCGGGTCGAAAAGATGCAGTGCTATGTGGACGCACCGAGAAGAAAGCCCCTCATGGCCTGTAGAAGATATTGTATAAAAGGACAGCTCGTTCGTCAAGAATCGGATCCCCACGGGAAGGCGTTTTACCCTTTCTCCTCATTGACAACCCGCCTAGCACAGCAAAGAAGAATCAGTTAGGGTTCAAACGATGTAACAAACACACATTCACCGGGAGGGATTGTGAACAAAGTATATGACAACGCAACGGCAGCCATTTTCGACATTGGGGACAACATCACGCTCATGAGTGGTGGCTTTGGACTGTGTGGTAATCCAGAAAATCTGATCAAAGCCCTTCACGATAGAGGAACCCAAGGCATCACCGTAATATCCAACAACTGCGGTACCGACTTCAAAGGTCTGGGTGTTTTGTTACAGAGCCGCCAAATCATAAAAATGATCTCCAGTTATGTGGGGGAAAACAAAAACTTTGAAGAGCAATACCTCTCGGGCGAACTGGAGGTCGACTTGGTTCCCCAAGGAACGCTCGCAGAAAGAATTCGTGCTGGAGGAGCCGGTATACCCGCATTTTTCACCCCTACCGGCGTCGGAACCAAAGTCGCAGAAGGCAAAGAAGTTCGCATCTTCAACGGAAAAAAGACCATATTGGAAAAAGCCCTTCACGCAGACTTCGCATTTGTGAAAGCCTGGAAAGGAGACACGCACGGTAATCTTATCTATCGAGCCACTGCGCGAAACTTCAATCCTATGATGGCCATGGCGGGAAAAATCACCATTGCAGAAGTCGAAGAACTCGTCCCGGCCGGCCAACTCGATCCCGATCAAATCCACACATCAGGTATTTTCGTACAACGCATCATCCAAGGCGAAGACTACGAGAAACCCATCGAACAACGTACAACCCGACCACGCGCATAAGGAGAAACCATCATGGCATTAACACGAACAGAAATGGTCAAACGCGTTTCAAAAGAGCTTCAAGACGGATTTTATGTCAACTTGGGGATCGGTATTCCAACGATGGTTGCCAATCACATCCCACAGGGAATCGAAGTCGTACTGCACTCTGAAAACGGTCTGCTCGGCATCGGTCCGTTTCCTTTTGACGGAGAAGAAGATGCCGATCTCATCAATGCGGGCAAACAGACGGTCAGCACCCTACCCGGTTCTTCTTTTTTTTCCAGCGCCACGTCCTTTGCCATGATTCGCGGCGGTCATATTGACCTCGCAATTCTCGGCTCAATGGAAATTAGCCAAGAGGGAGACATCGCAAACTATATGATCCCCGGTAAAAAGGTGAAAGGAATGGGCGGTGCAATGGATCTTGTGGCCGGAGCGAAGCGCGTGATCGTCGTGATGGATCACAACGCCAAAAAGCCCCGCGGTCCGGACGGCAAGCGTCCACCAGGGCCGGGCGCTGCAAAATTGCTCAAAAAGTGTAAATTGCCGCTCACCGGCGAGAAGTGCGTTCACCACGTGCTCACCGATTTGGGCTGGTTTGACATAATCGAAGACGAGGAGGGACAGCGCGCTCTTCTCTTGACGGAAATTGCACCGGGTGAGACAGTTGAGACGGTACGGAGTCGTACCGAAGCCGACTTTGCTGTCTCCGACCAGCTCAAAGAAATTGACATTTCGGTTTAATTTCCGGAAATCCTCACGGAGTCCCGCGGGCAAGCTGAAATGTATGGATGGGATCCTTGAACGTCCGTCTCCATCTTCAGAGGCTACTAATCTTCCCAATCGGCAAAGAAGTCGACCCGTCTTCTGTCGGAGGCCGCGCGTCTTGCGCGCGGCCGTGCCCATTCACGCAAGTCCTTAAGCTGGTCATCCATCGTAAGGGCGAGAGGAATGATTTCTCTCGCCGATTCCAAGAGATCGATGGTGTCCAGTTCTCGCGACTCTGAGAAAGCGTTGAACAAACCGGAAATCACAACCTGTTCCAGTTCCGCGCCGCTAAAGAGCTCGGTTTCTTCAACCACGACAGTTAGATCAAAATTCGCTGGATCGCGCGCGCGACGTCGAAGATGAATGTCCATAATCTCCAATCGGTCGTGCACGTCGGGTAAGTCGACAAAAAATATCTCATCAAAGCGACCTTTTCGCAGTAATTCCGGCGGTAGGGATCGAACATCATTGGCCGTCGCAATCACAAAAATCGGCTTGGTCTTTTCTTGCATCCAGGTCAAAAAGATACCCAAAGCGTCTCCCGAACCTTCTTTTTGAGCAAATCCCTTTTCCAGTTCGTCGATCCAAAGAACCGCTGGCGCCATGCTTTCTGCGATTCGAATCGTCTCTCGCAGCCCCTCTTCTACCGAACGCTGAAAGAGTACCGATACATCCAAACCGAGAAGCGGCAGATTCCAACTTTTCGCAACCACCTTGGCCATCAAAGACTTACCGCAACCTTGAACCCCCAAGAGAAACAGCCCTTTCGGCTGCGGAAGCCCAAAGGCTTGTGCTTCTTTCGAGAAGGCATTTTGTCTTTGTAACAACCATTTTTTGAGATTTTCCATTCCCCCAATTTCCATGGGCAAATCTTGTACGTCCCAAAACTCTAAAAACCGACTTTTTCGTATAATTCGGCGCTTCTCTTCCACCTGCAAAGAGAGATCCGACTCCGAGAATCGATTACCCGATAGTAGGATACGACTGTAGAGACGCTTAATTTCCTCTTCGGTTAACCCGAGGGCGCCGCGTACAAAGCGCTGAAACAAGCTTGAATCTAAGGTTATCTTTTGTCGGTCGCACAACACCTGAAGAAGACGGGATCCATCCGACTCTGAAGGGAGTGGAATATCGAGCACGGTAATGCTCTTCTCCAACTCGTCTGGAATGATCATCTTGGGAGACACGATCAGCAGCGTTTGAGATAGAGAACCCATCTTTAGGCATAAATCGCGAATCCAACGAATCACAGAGGGATCGAACAGGTCGAGATGCAAATCCCAAAAAATTCCCAATACCGGGTCGGGAAAGGAAGCGAAGGCCGCCAGCGCATCTTCAGCGTTCTTTGTATCCGCGATCAACTCACCGGACATGTTCAAACCGACCGTTCTTCTCCAGAAGCATAATTGTAGATTTTCCTGCTTGGCAACATGCTCCACACTTTTTTGAAGGCGCGCCTCTTCAAAACTCAGGAGATAGAGAACCGGATAGCGCGCACGAATATGAATTTGCAGTTGTTTAATCAGTTTTTGCATATACTTGGAGGATAACCGAATTAAAATGGTTTGTGTTGGTTAAAAAACAGGTCTACAATGCTTTTCTTACTTCTCGCTTGCTCGGATATCAAAGAAGATACAAAGCCCGATGAAAATAATACCCAACCCGTACTGGATACGGCACAAGACACCACCCAAGACACCGCCCAAGATACCGCACAGGATACCGCAAGCCTCGATACGTCTCAGCCAGAGGAGGAGCGGGACTGCCCCGAACTCTCCGCCGTCGTAGCATGGGAGAGCGACAAAGTGTCCTTGAGCGTCTCGGCTTCTGATGAAAACGCTTCCTACTACTTTGGGATGGCCCAAACATACCGGTCAGAAGGCTTACAGTGGACGGGAGAAGATTGTCATCTCGGTTTCAATACACAAGAGGGAGAAGAGTACAAATACTGTCATCCCGCAGGTATGGGTACGAATGTCGGTGTCAGTCTTGAATACGGTGCGTCTTTTTCCGCGGTTCAAGAAGGGGTAAATACCCATTTCACCAGCATGGAGTTCGATGGACAGGTCAGTTACCTTCTCAAAGATGCCATTGGCGGCTGCTGTTGGGTTTGGGGAGAAGATCCAACCTATTTCGACACACTACGATGCTTATCTCTCCCATAGGATTTTTTGACATATGCTCTTTCTATTTCTTCTCTCGCCCAGCAAAGCCGATTGCGGTGACCCACTACACTTTCGAGACTCGATTCCGGTCGACGGTGCGATCAACGTCTCTCCGTACACGCATCCGTTTTTGTCCTTCGTGGGAGATGGTGACGTATCTGAATTAACGATAACGCTTAGTAATGCAAGCGGTGATGCAATACCCGCCTCCATGGACGGCGCCTGTTACCTACACGAATCCGACACGGAATTCCACTGCAACTGGAGCATCGTTCCTTCGGAGCCACTACAAGGCAGTTCCCAATATACTATATCAGCGGTCAAAAGCGACGGTTCCTCTCCCAGTGGATGGAGCGATATCTCTTTCACGACCAACAGTTCCACCACAATATCCGTGCCCGATGCACCGATATTGGAAATGACATACTTCGGCCCGAGAAATGGCATCGGTGTAGACGAATGCGATTGGCAAGATGCCAGCAGTTACGAGTTTCTCGTTACACTGTCGCAAAGTGCGAATAAACGCGGGCTTATCGACGTATTCGACGTGAGCAATACGGATCCGGAATATGTCCATACACTCTTCGTCGCCTCGAACCAAACCGTGGTCGACTTTCGACAAGTGGTCACTCCGGGTACGGAGGAAGGACGCTGCTACTACGTTACATATACACGCTATTCGGGAGAAGAAAGCGCTCCCTCTGATACACTGTGCCACGATGGCTCCGCCTACGGAGAGCAAACGCTCCCCGAGCTCCCTCCTGAGCCCGCAGCAGAACCCACATCTGAACCAACCTCGGAACCTACCGCAGAGCCGACATCCGAACCCACCACAGAGCCGACATCCGAACCCACCGCAGAGCCGACGTCTGAACCCAACGAAGAATCCAATCCGGATGATTCCAATTCGCAAGGTCCCAAGGGAGGAACGGAGATCTCTGTAGAAAGCGGTGGTTGTGGTGGTGGATCCGCCCTGCTTTTGTTGCCGTTTCTATGCCTTTACACGCGCTCAACGCGTACCAAGCAGTTGTAGTCCGGCTCTTCAGAAAGAGGATCCCACTCCGGTGGTATCAGTACGTTCGACTCGGGCCAATAGGTTTGTAAGAATCCAGAAGCAATATTCATCAAGCGCACAACTCCCTCAAAGGAGCCGTGTTCATTTACGAGACGGATGGCGTCGTTCTCTTCAAAACCCAATCGCTTGGCGTCTTGGGGCGAAATAAAAACGTCCCCGCGTCCTTTTCCTCCCTGTAATGTATCTCCCTTAGCGAAAATCATGGAATTAAACTGCTTGCCTCTTCGGGTGCTCATTTTGAACGTCCCAACGGGAAAACGCGTGTTGGGTGACTCTAAAACAGAAAAAACGGCTTTCCCGTCTGGCATATTGGAAAAATCACCGTTTTGACATAGCTGCTCTCCCCCCCACTGCCAGTGGTCACCCTCCCGTTGTAGAGTATTGATTTTATGATACACCGGCATAACCTTGGCCATCTCGTCGCGAATCGACTGAGAAGAAGGAAAACAAAGGGCTTCTTTCAAATCTGGTCGAGCCGATGCGGCGATCAAACCGGGTATCTCCCATTCCGGCTTACATTCGCCCACTTGCGGGTGCCCTGGAATCTCAGGACTGAAGCGGATTCGCCGTTCCGTTGACGTCGATGTTCCACCACCGCGCTGCTCGTATCGCGTTTGTGCGGGGAGCACCACAAGCAATTCTCCGGGATCTACAAGGGTAGACGTATTGATGTTGATGTCTTGATGAATCCGCAGGGGGATTTTTTCAAATGCCTCCTTAATCCAAGAGGGTCTCGGCATCGTCAATACTAAATTTCCACCGAGGTTGTACAGGAAATCGAGCCGTCCCTCAATCGCAGCTTCCATCATCGGCCCAGTGGAAAAACCTTTATCGTGTGGCACAGGGTGCCCCCAAAGCTCTTCGAATCGGGCTGCATTTTCCGGGTTGACCTTAAATCCACCGGGGTATTTGCCCGGTGTTACACCACATTCTCCTCCTCCTTGCACACCGGAGTGACCTCGAATGGGCAAAATGCCATTTTTGGGCTTTCCGATCGCTCCTTGGGAGAGATGTAGGTTGACAACACCCATGACATTTTGCGTACCGAATTTGTGCTGTGTCAAGCCCATAGAGTATATGGTTACCATATTTTTCGATCGAGCGATCAGCGTGGCAAGCCACTCTACTTCGTCGATCGACACACCACTTTTTTGGAGCAAGTCTCCCATGTCTTGCGCAGAGAGAGAAGATTTTAATTCTTCCCAACCGTTCGTGTGAGCCGCAATATAGGATGAGTCAAAGGCGTTCCAATCCATCAAAAGCTTCATCACCGCATTCATCAATGCCAAATCGCCACCAACCCGAACCTGAATAAAATCGTCTGAGAGCTTACTTCCAAACACGGCGGAAGTGGCAATGGAGGGTATCCAGTAGTTATCTAAACCCTTCTCTCGTACTGCGTTTATGGTCACAATGCGCGTGCCCGCTTTCTTCGCGTGGTGAAGGTATTTGACGGATACCGGCTGATTGTTCGCCAAATTGGTTCCCCAAAGTAAAATTAAGTCTGTTCCAATTAAATCTTTGAGAGATATGGTGGGTGCACCGACCCCAATGGTACGAGACAACCCTGCAACCGTCGCTGCATGACACAAACGCGCACAGAAATCAACGTTGTTGGTTCCCATTAGACGAGCGGTCTTGGTAAAGGCGTAATAGGTTTCGTTGGTGATTCCTTTAGAGGACGCAAAATAGGCTTGTCTATCCGGCGGCACATCTTTCAGTTTCTCACCGATTAATTCTAAGGCTTTGTCCCAACTCACGCGGGAAAAGCCTCGATCTTTGGGGCGGTACACCATGGGAAACGAAACCCGACCGAGATTGCGCAGTTCTTCGTTACTCATACGGCGAAGATGCTCTATATCGGCCACATCGGCCTCTGAAAATGCGCCCATCGTGTTATTGCGCAAGAGCTTGAGACGACTCATACACAAGTGCGTTCCCTCGATTACATCGTCTTCCAAACCACGAGGGCCTAAGCTACAGCCGTCACATACGCCGTGTTTGAGGATATTCCAAGCGTAAGGGAGGTTGTCTTTGTTCTCCCAAACCACACCGGCCATCTCCATAAAATGGCGAGGCTTCGTGAGACCAATACCAAAGGGAGCCAAAGAAGAAATGCCCGCTTCTCCTTTAATGACCGGTCCTTCGATTTGTGGATTTTTTTTGGACATTTCTCTCTCCTAAAACCAATTGAGCAAATAAATTTCCCCAGATTCGGTGGCAACGCCCGGTGCACCAACCCAAATTCCGTCACTCGTCCCCAAAATAGATGCACCGAACTCTGCAGAGGGCTCTTCAATGTGGTACTGTGCGTCAGCAAGCAGAGTTCCAGCGCCAAAATCTCCCTTCGCAAAATACACAACGCCTCCTTGATCGGCACTGCTGTCACTGTCTGGAGCAGAGAACAAAAGATCTAAGAAGCCATCGCCGTCTAGGTCGTGAAGCAACAGTTCCTGTCCGAGACGAGAGTCTTCGTGTTCTCCATAAAAGACGGCCCATGCGTCGCTTAAGCTTCCTTGCTCGGTCGCGGGTCCGGATAGAATATACACCGCTCCGGCTGCATTGTCTCTCTCGGGTGCCGAAACCACTATATCGGGGTATCCATCTTGATTTAAATCATCTTTGGCTTGGATCGAGGAGCCCAACCGTCCATTGGGCCAGTCCCCTTCCCAATGTCCATCTGATAGGGATAGAAACCCAATGTTTTCAATCTCACCCAACATGACGTGAACCGCACCCGCATAACCATTGGAGCTGTTCAAGGGGGCACCGACGACATAATCTTGGAGACCGTCTCCATCTAAATCGGTCATATCCATAGCGTAGCCGGATTGCTCTCCTGGCTCTGCGCCGATTAGCGTCACGTCCGCGGCCGATGCGTTTTTACTTTCCTCAATCGGCCCGTGGAAAAGATACACCGCACCGCTCGCGCCACCGTTAATATCGGCCATTGGGGCTGTTACGGCCAAATCTACGGCGGAGTCATCGTTCAGATCTCTTCCGGCGAGAACATTCCAGCCAAAATAATCCCCGGTACTCTGCCCGGCAACGTGTATGAAACTATCGTCGAGAAGCAAATTTCCCGCTGTTGAAACCGGCGCCCAATATACCGCTCCGGAATCTAAACCGTTGGCGTCAAGCGCATAGGCTCCAAAGATCCAGTCCGCATCGCCGTTACCGTCTATATCACCACCAAAACCGATTTCTGTACCCAATTTCGAGCCTTGCTCTTCCATGTAAAAAGTGGCGAGCGGATCATCTTCGACGCTGGAGTATACAAAAACGGCTCCGCCTCCTTGAACGTGAACGTCATAACTGCTCGCGCCCACTGCGATGGAACCATCCGCAAAGGCAAAAGCGGATCCAAAACGCGTATATTCCGTTTCCCAAATCAATTGGGTGTTCAAGTCACACAAATCACCAATGCCATCGCAATTATCATCTACGCCGTCGGCACACAGATCCGGTTGATCGGGATGAACCGTATCCAAATCATCGTCGCAATCATTTCCACCGCCACTGGCTGCGAGATAACCATCTCCATCAGCATCGAAATCATTGTCTCCCAAGCAGTCTTGGTCGATCCCATCGTACCATTCTTCTGTCGCCAGCGGGTTAACGTCGGGATTGGTGTCATCACAGTCCAAGTCATTGGCAGCTGCGGGTGAAGAGGGTGCAACACAGCTCACGGATAAGGGAGCCAAAGGATCTCCGTAACCATCTTCGTCGATATCGCTGTACCAAAGCACGTCCGTTGCAGAATCGTCCGCATCGTCAATTAGACCATCGCAATCGTTGTCAAACCCATCGCCACAAAGTTCGACTGCGGAAGGATTGATCAATACCAACGCTTCATCGCAGTCCGTACCTTCGTTTACGAATAGACCGATTGGAGTGGTCGGTAACGGAGCCTCGCAGGCCAATGTCGCCGCACCGGATCCGTAGCCATCGCCATCAATGTCGAGATACCAACTCAGTTGATCTGCGACCGATGTATCGTCGTCATCGGTCAAATCGTCGCAATCATTGTCCAATCCATCGCAGATTTCGACCGCTTCTGGATGTATGGATACGCTGCTGTCGTTGCAGTCCGTATCGTTTTCTACATATCCATCGGCTGCGTTGCAACCACGTTGGAAAATGAAGGGATTTCCGAAGCCGTCCCCATCAAAATCTCGATAAAAAATCGTAGAGTCCAGCGCCGAATCCTCATCAGTAACACCATCGCAATCATTATCAACACCGTCGCAATACTCGTTGGCACCTGGATATGCAAGGTCGTCACCGTCATTGCAATCATTATCATCAATGATATAGCCGTCGGGTTGAGTACAACTCACCAAAGATGATTCGGGGTTACCATATCCATCGCCATCGCTATCTTGGTAAAAGGCGACAGACCCTACTGGTTCACCTTCGTCGACTTCGTCGTTGCAATTGTTGTCGAGATTGTCGCACAATTCGGGCGCAGCGGGGTAAACGTTTGGGTTGTTGTCATCACAGTCATCTTTGGCTATGAAACCATCTTGGTCGACATCGAGATTATCGGCTTGGGTATTTCGTGTACAACTCTCGCAACCGAGAAAAAGGGTGTAAAACCACAGCATATAAACTTCCTAAATCGATACTTTACTTATAGCATATAGCGTATCCTCCCAATCGTGACATGTTGTATGGAATGTATCAAATCATTCGCTCTTCCAAAAAATGGTATACCCAACGATTTTTGGAACGTCTCCGTTTCAAATTTTTCACAAAACATACAAATTTAGGCTTGAATTCTTCTTTGGTTTTCGTGTATTCTTTGCATACCCCTAAAAACCCGATTTTGATCGCTTCTTGAGCGATCCCAAACGTGAATAAAAAAACGCACCGCACCACTATTGCGTTGTCAATAGAGGAAAAACCACTTTTTTTTATTTTGCGATCTTTTTTTTTATCATCGCATAATCAGGCCTTTCTTCCGGGCTATTTTTGCTTCTCGTATCGTACTAAACAAAAGTGAGCATGGATCGACCCGCCAAGGCGGCATTACACCGTACAAAGAGAATGGGTATTGCATGTGAACGAATCGGCGTTAGCTTTATTTTAACGTCCCGAACGTGATAGAATACAATTGCGCGGTTTTCGCAATACACCAAGTGCTTCTAGACTTTTCACGAAACAGGGGGGGGTATGAACAATCGTCAGCAACTTCTCTTTTTCAGTCTTTTTCTCTCTGCCTGCAGCAACAATGAAAAGCCGCATTGCGATATCACCGATCCGATTAGCAGCAGCGCCTATCTGTTGGGTCAAAATATTCTCTTTCAGGCTCGTTCAAGCGACAACGAACAGAACAATCACAAGTTAAACGTTGCTTGGGAGTCCGACCTAGACGGTGTATTTAACACAACACCGCCCAATACAGAGGGTGAAATCGGATTCGTCTACAATGGCTTATCTGCGGGGAATCATACCATTACCCTCAGAGTAGAAGACGATCGCGGTGCTTTATATGCCGACACCGTACTTCTCACCGTGAGAACGGCTCCTCTGATCGACATACTAAGCCCCGAAAATGGGTCTCTGCATGGTCTAAATTCATCGGTTCCCTTCAAGGTAAACGTTGAGGATCCCGAGGATCTCTCTCAGGAAATCTCTCTCCTTTGGGAGTCGAGCATCGATGGAGAATTTTCCGACCAAGGTCCCGATGCGAATGGAGACGTAGAGTTTTCATTTCGCGACTTTAGCCCAGGCGTGCACAACATCCGCGTCACGGCAACCGACACCACTGGCCTGACCGACTCCGCTTACATCAACATTCGGATCAACACCCCTCCAACCGCTCCTCAGGTTGAAATCTCGCCACAAGAACCGTCGACCAATGAGTCCTTGAGCGCCAACGTATTTGGCTCCGTCGATGCGGATGGCGAAGAGATTAACTACCAGTATCAATGGCTCAAGAACGGCAATCCTACGAGCTTTGCATCGACTTCGATTCACGCTTCCGCAACCTCGGTGGGCGATGTTTGGACCCTTCGGGCAACCCCCTCCGATGGATACACAGAAGGACAATACGGTGAAGCCTCGGTAATCGTAACCAATACAAAACCCAACATTAGCAACGTACGAATCACACCGATCAATGCCAATAACGATACCATCGTAACCTGTAACGCCATCGCGTCCGATGCCGATCAAGAGGTCTCTCCGACCTATCGTTGGCTCATCGACGATCTTTCTTACGCTGGCGCTGTACTAGACCTCTCAACCACCAGCGCTCGACCGGGGGAGGTCGTGACGTGCGTCGCCAATGTTACCGATGACGAAGGTGCCATCGCGGAATCCAGCGCTTCGATCACACTCCAAAATCGAGAACCCCTCATTTCAGACATAACCATCTCCCCTTCTGAAATATACACCGGTACACAGGTCAATTGTGCGGCCGCAGCGATGGATCCGGATGAAGGCCCTCTGTTGCCGACCTACCGCTGGACACTGGGAAACCAAGTTCTTTCGACCAGCAGCAGTTATGCCGTCCAAGCTTCCGAAACCAACGTTGGAGAGGAACTAACCTGTACGGTCACCGCAACGGACTCTGCTGGCTTGATCGCAAGTAATTCGGCATCGGTAACAATCGAAAACACAATTCCAGCGATCACAGATATACAGATCACACCAAACGGTACCGTATATAACGATAGTTCCGTCACCTGCGTAGCCAATGCCGTAGATCCGGACGAGCCGCTTAGCGTCAACTATGAGTGGAAACAAAACGGTAACCCTCTCAAGACAGGTTCCATGCTCGATCTGTCGGTCTACAGTATTCACCCCACAGACCATATAGAATGTATCGCATCTGTTACCGATGCAAGCGGTGCCTTTGTCGCTGCCAATGTCTCGACCAACGTAGACAATCGTCCGCCGGTTGTCGATTATGTTGCATTGAGTGATGCGAAGCCAAAAGCAGACGCGCTGATCGAATGCAGCGCATCTGTATCCGATCCGGACGGGGAAGCCTTGCTCCCCTCCTATGAATGGACGCGAAATGGTGTCGATATTGGCGATTCTGCGTCTCTACAACTCGATCCATCCATAGCGACTGTTGGAGCTCCCCTCACCTGTACGGCCTTTGTCACAGACGCTGCGGGAGCGAGTGCAAACGCAAGCGCCTCTGCCACCATCGATAACACCGAACCAACGATGAGCCCTGTTGCGATTCAGCCGGAATCAAACCTCCACGTCAATAGCGAACTCACCTGCTCCGCTACTGGGTATGACTTCAACGACGGAGCCCTTACACCGACCTATACTTGGACGAATACGACCAACGGAATCGTCGTTGGAAATGCACAGACACTCCAACTCGATTCCTCCTTTGTAAGCGCGGGTGATATCATCGAATGCACCATAACCTTTACCGACAACGATGGTGCCTCGGTTCAAGATCGTTTCTCCGTTGAGGTTCTCAATGGTAGCCCTTCCTTCGACTCCGCTGCGGAAATCACCCCAAACACCATGGTGAAAACGGGCACAACCGTCGTATGCTCGGCCAACGCCACCGACCCGGAAGAGGGTGCACTCTCTCCAACCTACACATGGTCCTTGGGCTCTCAAATTTTGTCTACAACCAACACTTACACCGTAAGCGCATTGGAGACCAACGTTGGAGATCAACTGACCTGTACAGCCTCCGTCAACGACGATACGGGGGAAACAGCGACAACGACCGCTCACGTAACCATTGAAAACACCGAACCGATTATCGACTTTATATCGCTTTCCAGTAGCGAAGTGTACAACGATGATCCGCTGGAATGTATAGCAACCGTAGTAGACCCTGATGAGCTGCAACCGCTTACCATCTCCTACGAATGGAGCATTGCTTCTGCTCTTATCGGATCTGGGACATCGCTAGATTTGGCTGCTACCACCTCCAACCCTGGCTCTACCGTTGTCTGCACGGCAACAACAACCGACTCACAGGGTGCAACAACTTCCGGAACCGCCGAAGCGAGCATCACAAACAGGCTGCCAACGGCTCCCAGCGTTTCTATATCTCCAGAAACACCCACCGCAGGCCAAGACCCTCTGGTATGTACCG
>JAYYRF010000851.1:0-6630 GCA_036127535.1 Myxococcota bacterium
AAGCCGCTTTCTCTTCATCGCTCACGAACCAAATATAATCGACCTTTTTCCCCGATTTGCGTTTCGCTGGTGATACCGTCAGGATCTCTTTTTGGGTAATACGGATGTGCTTTAGAGAACCCGAAACGTTTTCCTTTGTCAGATTGCTGATTGTAAATTCTACATTTATGGTGTCTGAAGGCTGTAGTGGAACCGAACTCTCTTGAATCAACGGAACGGATTCTTTAATAAAGAACCCACCGTCTTCGCTGACCGCTTCTACCTCTATGGAGTATTTTTTCAAGGCTGTGGATGACGCATTTGTGAGGAGTCCGTTGTAGGTATATTCGTATCGGTTCTCCCTTTTCTCGTTGCTGAATAGGTTCATTTTGAAGACGCCTGTGTGATGGACGGGCGCATATTGCGGTTCTATTTCTTGTACGATGGGGGGATCTTTGATGAGTGATGGGCGATCATCGGGTATCTCTCGCACACTGTGGATCCATTTTAGACCGATTAGCCCATTCCCATACTGTATTTCGTATTCTTTGCCGGCTTTTCCGGTGGAAAATAATTCCTCTGAAACTTGAACCTTTGCCTTGTCATAGAAAATATCGGTTTGATCAAAAATCAAATAGTAATTCGCGCTATCACTACCCGAAGAGTGTGTGCGTTCAGAGAGTGTGAGTATCGCGCTGTTTCCACTGGAATCAAAGTGACAGTTGGCCCAATAATAAATGCCACCCCGACAGAAAAATATGGAAAGGAAAGACATCAGAAGTATTTGTATCCAGTTCTTTATAAAACTTGGTTTTCCCCAAAAAGACTTCCATGATGCACCCGCAAAGATCAAGAAGACGAGGATGGGAATATACCAATATGACAACGGAGCATTGAGAGACTCTATGTCAGACGCTGCGCTGGCACCGGAGCTGGAAATGACCGCAAGGCTGAAGAATGCGATACCGGTATACCAATAGGTAAGAAGGGGGGACTTTTTACTTTCTTCTTCCATGATACTCCTCGTTGGCCGGAAGGGATTCTATACTCCTACCAATGCAATATCGCTTGTGCAACGAGAAGATTCCTTTTTAGAGAATGAGATGGTGCCGCGGCTTTATTCGACACACCCCGTAATAATTAGGAAATGAGTCCAGGATTTTTGGTTGATTGTGGTTTTAGTTCTCAACAAAGATCAACTTGATGTCCGGGGTGCTGTGGTTGTCATCGATGAATTCGAGGATGAGTCGATCATCCTCGTGGGTCAGTGTCGGGTAGTATGTAAGAAAGTCGACGAACCACGCATCTTGCTCCATAAGATCTGTGTCGCAACTCATCTCTGTTCCGCTTATGCTGATCACATCGAAGAAAGAATTGTCATAGGTGTAGGTTGCATCGTATCGGTTGCATCCAGCATCGAAGACAAACGTTTCGGTGGTGGTTGAGAACGACAAAAGAATTTCGTCTCCAATCGGAGTGTATCCTTCAGCAGAGTCCAAAATAAAATCCTTTCCTTGAAAAGAATGTGTGGGTTCAATCTCCGTACAGGCAAATGTCCATATCATTAAGGCGAAGGAATGCATATTGATCTCCCTATCTTCAAATATACCATAGCACGCAATACAAGCTTTTTAAGCGCGTTTGAGAACCAATCGGCTTTAGGGAATAGAGGCGAAAACCGTCATTAAACACATTTCGTCGCTGGTTCCGTCTCCCCAATATGTGGTTGAGCTGACTCCCGTTGAGTCGAAAACACACTCGATTTCGAGTTTATCATTGGGCTGTAAAAGAATCGGTTCTTCAAAGGTGTATACTCGTTGCCAGTTGAAGTCGTAGTAGGGAACATCTATAAGACAAGATTCGCTGCCGTCTTCTCGGATGATCCGAGCGGAACTGGCCACGCCCAGTTTGTGTAGATGTGGACCGATCGCGCGGATATGGATCGGTTCGTTGAATCCGGAGAATTGACGCACTCTTCTTTGTACCGTCTCGACGTGGTTGGTCGTGTTGGGTGGAATCGAGATGTTGGAGTATACGTAAAAATCCGTTTGCAGCTCATTTGCGACGGTATCTTGAATGTGGAGGTTGACCGTTGTCGAGTCGAGGGTTTCTTCACTCGCATTGCTATAGTGCATTTGCAAGATGAGCATTTGCCCCTCTTCCATCTTTACACCGGTTCCTTCCGGATAATGCCATTGATCGGAGCCCGGAGCCCAAGGAGCGATCATACGATTCTCCACTCCGGGGCTACCATAGCATGTATATCCCGGTCCCGGATCTGCCTCGTCCATTGCGCGGGCTTGGTTGAGCGCCGACTCGTTGATCGGTGCGTACAATATCATATGGTGCGCAATTTCGCGGTTGGAGGGCAAGACCTCAAATCCCGTCAAAAATCCTTCGCTCTGCACCTGCGGATCGACGATAAAACAGCGATAATCGTCGGACGCTGTTGCAAAATTGGCTTCATAAGGCTCAAACGAAACCGAATGCGTGCTTTGGAAGGGAGCTTCTTCGATCGAAGGAATCGGTACATCGACCACGTCTCCCTCAGGCATACCGAGTTCGACCCAGCTGTAAATCTTGGATAAATCTGTGTCGCTCAACCACGGGCTGTGCTCAAATTTCTGACAATCACCGCTGTTATCCGCATGAAACGGAGGCATGTGACGCTTGACTACGCTGTCGGATACCATCGCTCCAAGTGCTTTTACATTTTCGTAGGAATCCAAAGCAAAGGGGCCAGAACCACCATCACGGTGGCATGAAACACAATTGTTTGCCAGAATGGGTGCTACATCTTGGTAATAGGTTGCCGGTACGATGGGGATAGACGTATCCGTGCTATCACCGCTACACGCGAAAAGTAAAAAGATCATATTTGCCTCCTAGAGTTACCATACCCAATTGAAATGATTCTGCACAAAGAATAAAGAATATAAATTGAGTGGAATATATACGAATCCAATCCATGATCGGTTCTGTATGACTTAACGGAAAGCGATGTTCAACAATACACCGAAAGATGTAATCCCTTTGAACGGTTGTGGTTAGCGGCAGTTGTTTTCCATGTCGGTATCCCAATCGGCCAGTCCGTCCAACACCAGTCGTTGCGCGCTTTCAGACTCAAAACTCACGTCTCCAAAGAGAATCATTTCTCGCCAAATGGCGTAAAGGTGAAACGAGTCTCCAGAGTCGAGTTGATAGTATAATTCCATCTGAAAATCTTGAAACATTCCGCGATCGGTCGAATCTTCGTCGAAGTACGCGGGTTCTTGCAGTACGGTTCGGGTGATTAGCATGTCCGCGTGATCACCGTCGCTTTGTGCGGGTACATAGCGCATACCCGACGATAGAGATGCTTCGTAGGCGTATCCAAAACCTTCAATTTCATAGGTGGTGTCCCAAGTGAGCCGATCGGTTTCACGATTGACGTATGCGTCGAAATCCGATGTGTAGGTTCTGGAATAGCGAATGTAGGTGTCGGGATGAAGCTCGTCTTGGTTGGTTGCGTATACGTTGGGTTCAATCCCTGGAATCGAGCAGTTTACTTTGCTGACAAAATAAACCCCTGAAAGAAGAGATGCATCGTTATCTTCCTTGCCCACCATGGCGAGGTCATCTTGGACGAGGTTGGAGATTGAGCCGTCGATGCGTTCTTCAAAGTTATCGGCATCCATGATCGCATGCAGATTGCGAATCCCTTCTTGTAGAGCCAATCCGTTTTCGTCATCGAAGTGACGCCATAGATATCGGTTGAGAGAGTCTATATCTTCCGGGGCGGGTTCCACTCCTTTGCATGCGAACAAAACAAACCAAACCATTACTCCTCCTTAAAAAGGTTAAAATCAGTATTCTCTATTTTCTTAAATCTGTCCATATTCAATGTGCTTTGACACATATCCGTTTCGAGGATTCCTTCGTTTTTCTTTTGAGAACGGGATATTACGGTAAGGATATTTACAAAATACGCAGGTTTGTATGAAGCAAAAACACATTGTAATCGGATTGCGAATTCTACAAGGGACGGTTTGGATCGGATTCTTTTTATTTTGGATCGCCTTTGTGCAGAAATCCTCTGCACATATCTCGTATCCGTGGGGAACCGACTATGTGGAGCTTCCGGAACTGTCTCGCGCGATCCTTCTCTCTCGCGGTGAGTCGATGTATCCCTCTTGGGAAGAAGCTCCGTTTCAAGAGGGAAATTACACTCCTTTTTTTACTCTTCTGCACTCGGTGATTTTTTGGTTTGCTGAACCGACGCTTTTTTTCGGACGTCTCCTCAATTTTTTCTTTGTTCTGATCACGGCTGGAATACTGAGTCGAATTGTTTGGCTGTATCGCACATCGGTCTTTTTGTCTCTAATGGCTGGTTTGCTATACTGCAGTAGTCATATGGTTTGGATGTGGGGGTCTTTATTACGCGTCGATAATTTGGCTGTTTTGTTGAATCTTGCCGCCCTTTGGAGTTTTGTAGAAGGTTGGAAGATCAAAAAAGAAGAGCGCTGGCTGTATGGGAGCATTGTATTGGCGGTGCTGGCGGCTTTTACCCGCCAGACGATGATCGCTTCGGCGGCGGCGATTTTTCTGTCCGTCCTTTTTACGGAGCGAACGTACTTGCTCAAACTTCTGGGCGTATACATTGGTTTGGGTCTCTTGGGAACGGGAATGATTCTCTTGCTCTCTGGGGGCTGGGCGTGGGAGCATCTTGTGACCGCCAATATGAACGAGTACGAGTGGACATCGCTTCGGTTCTTTTACGGACATTGCTGGGACTTGTATCATTGGATACTACCGGCGCTCGTCGTCGGTGTATGGGTTGGACGGAAGTATCCCGTTGTTTTACTCTATGCTCTGCTTGGCTTTTTGGTGTCGCTCACGGTGGGTAAAATTGGCTCGAGTCTGAATTATCTTTTGGAGATGTGGGCTGGATTTTGTATTCTTGCGGCATTGGGGATAGCGAAAGCGGAAGAGGTGTGGGAGCAGCGCAATCGATCCATCGCGTTGTCTTTTTTCCTGTGGTTTACCTTTGCTGTGGGTTGGCAACAGGCGTTTCATGTGCCGTGGTCTCGCGAGATTAAACCCGGGGGCGGGATGAAAGCGATGTCAAAGGAAGAGTGGAATCCGTTGGCATCCTTTGTCGTTAAGCTACCGCTTTGGCGCGTCGACCCCTTTGGGGTTGATGGTATGCAGTGCGTGAAACGATCGGTTCAGTTATACTCCTCCATTCCAGCGCGATGGGAAGCCCAAGTCATGGCGAATATAGATGAGAATGTTCGTAAGCTGTCCGGGCCGGTTCTTTCCGAAGATATGAATTTCACGGTTCTACTCGGCAAAGAGATTTGGATACAAAGCTTTGAGTTTACCCAATTGTATCGACAAGGTCATTGGGATATTAAGCCGCTGCATTCGGCTCTGTCTCAAAAGCAGTTCTCTGCTCTTATTTTGATGTTCAATCTCGAAGAAGACATTTCAGCGAAAGCATCCGGTCAAAGATTCCTGCCCAAAACAGTCTCCATCATGAAAGAGAACTATGATCTCGTTGCCCAAGAGGGATATTACTGGATTTATTATCCGAAGAGATAGACACGGTTTTTTATTCGAGCGGCGGCGTTCCCAGCGCGGAGTAGGGCTCGGCGATCTCTGTCCTACCATCGAGGTAGCTTTGTAAAAAGTGCGTGATCATCCACATGGTTTCCGCGTTCCAAGCAACGTTATCGTGATTGGCGGCCTCTATACCCGCATCCGTACTTACGCGGTCGAGTTGAAAATAGGCTGCGGTGGCACTGCTCTCAAGGTTGGCGTGGAGGGGACCTTCTGCCTCTTCCAACATCGATACGGTGGTAGAGATCGGTGACAGATGGGGGATTTCGAACGCCCGTGCTAGGGCTTGTCCCGCAGAAGGCGGAACATCTCCATCGATGACGCTGACGGGAAAGAGAAGGTCTGGAGGGTCTGCGGTGTCCAAACGATTTTCTAATATGTGCCTGGCCCAAATGGCGGGGTCGGACTCATCGACGGCCGCTTGAATGACGGGGACAATGATATCATAATCATCTCGCGTACCGACGAGCACCTCCATGAGTGACAAGAGGTAGTCTTGCATGACTTGGGTATCGGTCACAAACAGCGGTAGATTTCCACCACCGGCGACCAAGGCCGCTGCGCCAAAGGTGGGCTTGGTTGCGAGCAGTTGAGGGCCCATCATACCACCGAGGCTAAAACCGTGGTATATCAAGGTTCGCATATCGAGATCCTCTACACCATCCCCATCTACGTCCGGATTTTGTTCGAGAAGCCGAATCATCTGTAAACGCTCGGCCGTACTTTGTCCAAAGCTACCCCGCAAGTTCGGTGTATCAAAGACAAAGGCGGATAGATTGACACCCAAAAAGTTAAGGGCCGGCAAAGCCGCATCGGGATTGGCCGTTGGATGCGATCCGTGGAACAATGCATCTGCGGATACTACAGCCAGACCCATGGGAACGACATGTTGTGCGATCAAAGCACCGTCTTCTGCCGTATTGTTGATACCGTGTCCGTATACGACAACCGGAGCGGGTTCGTCTTGTTGTAGGGGAAGCCAAAGATGAATATTGATCGACCATTCCCCTTGGGTTTCTGTATCGAGAATCTCTTTGCCATTGCGATAGT
>JAYYRF010000852.1:0-4736 GCA_036127535.1 Myxococcota bacterium
CTTTGGCGGTGTCCAGAAACAAGACCGGGATTTGTTTCCAGTTTTCCATCCAGTACAACTCCCCACTTTCCTCGTTATAGCGTTCTTTTGGATAGAATTCGTTACAAAGCAATTGGGAATCGTCGTGGTTTCCGGAAATAACCGTAAAAGGAATCGAAAGACTGTCTAATCGTTGGTGAATCCAGCTGTAGATATCTCTTTGGGGATGCTGAAAGCATAGATCCCCCGTCAGAACAATGCGCTCGCCGCCGTTTTGAATCGCGTGATTCAGCACCGCCTCGAATTGTGCTCGAACATCGATGCCATGGGTCTTTTCACCGACAGAGCCCCTGTGCACATCTGTAATTTGAATGATTTTCACGGATTTGAATCCGTGAGAATCCGATAGGAAATCAAGTGGTCTTCATCAAAAATATAGTATCCTACAAAGCGCTCTCCCGATAACATAAGCGGCAACCAATATCGGTCGTCTGCCCACATTTGATCATAGGGTATGTCGTGGATATCACACCAAAAAGGGATCGCCTCCTCCGTCTCTACCGGTGTTCCCGTAAACTGATCGGCCGTATATACGTATACATGCATTTTGTAACCGTTGGTAAACTGAAAGAAGTGCTCGCCGGCGTATTGCGCACGTTCGACAGAGATCCCAACCTCTTCTCGTATTTCACGAAGCGCCGCCTCTTTCGGTGTTTCTCCCGGCTCAAGCTTTCCTCCGGGTGCGTTGATTTTCCCCTTGCCCAAACCGCGTTTTTTTTGGATTAAGAGCATCTTGTCTTCTCGCATGACAAAGAGTAGGGTCGCAACATCGATCGCTTCCCACGTTTCCCAGCATACTTCCTCAACGCGCATCGGTACTTTTTGCGAAGTCATATGGTTCTGCCCGTCAATTCTCTCTCCTGCTATGCGTATCGGATTGTGAAGTCGTCGTACGATCCGCTCGCCTTATCCCAGCGGATGTGAAGATCATCGACCCGAGAGATGGGCGGTCCTTGTCTGCACCAATCGATCAACCGCTGCAAATCTTCCCTTTGTCCTTCCGCTACGAGCTCGACCGTTCCGTCACTACAATTGCGCACCCACCCTACCAAACCGAGATCTGTTGCCTTGTCTCGGGTAGAAGCACGGTAGTATACACCTTGAACCCTTCCCAAAACGCGAACGTGTATGCGCTCCACTGTACACCTCTTTCAGTTGCCACTCATCGATACTTAACGATACTATAGCAACATGCTAACCCCTGAGGCAAAGAATGAACGGAATCGAATCTTCCGTCGGGATTCTATCCTGCAGCACAATCACAATGTTGGGTGTCATCGGTTTGTTGTTTGCGGAATACGTCGATAAGCAATCGCTAAGAATCGTGTGTAAACCGATCGCAGTCTTTGGATTTCTCGCCTTGGCTATCCTTCAGCTCCCCTTCTCTAATATGTATGCGATTACCGTCTGCATCGGTCTGTTTCTATGTGCCTTGGGTGACTTTCTACTCCTACCACAAGGGGCTGGAAAATTCTTTTTGGGGGGCGTTGGTGCATTTTTAATGGGTCATGTCGCATATTCCGTCGCCTTCTTGACACTACCGCTCCACCCCATCACAACTGTCGCCACTCTCATACCGATGCTCTTTCTCGCCCATCGGATCCATCGCTGGCTTAAGCCCGATATCCCGAATCCACTCCGTATTCCTGTATCACTGTACATCATTGTCATTACCGTGATGGTTGTTTTGTCCGTCGGTGTGGCGGTGGAGAATGGAGATTTGGCGGTTCTTCCCCTATCTGCCGGACTTTTTTGGCTATCCGATATTTCTGTGGCTCGCGATCGTTTCCAAAAAGCGGGTTTTTCCAATAAGCTTTGGGGTGTGCCATTCTACTTTGGGGCTCAGCTTCTGTTCGCGTTCAGCATCGGTCTTGTATCCACATGAAGAATAAGCGAATTTTGCAAAGCCTTTCCATTCTTCGTTCACTCGACTTACCCGCACCCCAAAAACAACAGCTCCTAACATCCCTCTCTCTGAAAGCTGCACCCTTCTCACCACTCACAATCGACGATCTACACGCAAACCCCATGTCCCTCCCCGCGCCGTTACTCTCTCTTTTAGAGCATCCAAATCTCGGTTTGTGGATCAGTGAATCCTTGACGGGCATGACCGCTCTTTCTCCAAAACATCCTTTCGCTCCCCTACCACCCAACGCTCTAATTGCCGAAACAACGCCCCTCGTAGCACAGGCTATGGGACTTGAACACCTACGTATTCGAAACTGGCCTCGCTCTACTCTTTCTTATCCACACAGTGTAAACATCGTTCAAGCGGAGGCGTCTTTGGCTTGGACAAAACGCCCAAAGAGCCTCGTCATTGTTGGCGGTGGTTACATTGGATGCGAATTGGCAGCCGCATGGGGGCAACTGGGTGTTTCGGTCACCCTACTCGATGCTGCCCCACAACTCCTACTGGGATTTGCAGATGCGACGTCGGATTTCGTTCAACAACTCCTCCGTTCACTTTCGATTTCCATCCATTGCGATTATCGTGTATCCAGCATATCCGTCCTGCCCAACGGGCTTCAAATCGACCAAATGCATTGTCACAAATTAATCCTTTGTACGGGTGCAAAAACAACATGACTTTGTTCATTTGACGAAAGAGAAATTCTGTTCGCGAATCATGTTATTCTTAGGGTTGAAATGAGAATTACAAACGTTGAAAACACCTTTTACCATCTAGGGTCACAACATGTCCAAAATGCTGCAGCGGCTCCTGCCAAACCAAGTTGTCCAAAGCCTACCAGAGTTGCACCACATTGTAAGACCCGTCGAAACGTACGTCAATTGCTCTTCGTGTAGACTGATGTGCAACAAGGGAGATGCCCATCAAAAGTGGTACTTCAATGACAAAACAAAGTGCTGTACGTTCTATCCGAAACTACATAACTGGCAATTGGGACGCATATTCTTATCGGATTCTCCCCGTCGGCATACGCTCATCCGAGAAGAGATGATCCGAAGTAATTCCTACAATGCGCTCGGATTGCATCCTCCCGAAGACTACCTACAAAAACAGGTGCAGTCCGGTTATCCGGAATCGTTTGGAAAGGCCGCGGAGCTGCTGTGCCCATTCTATGAAAAAGAGATGAGAGGATGCAGCATTTGGGAATATCAAAACACCGTTTGTCGTTCTTGGTTTTGCAAACACGAGGAAGGCAGTCGGGGTTTGGGTTTTTGGAACTCCATCACCATGTTGGGGTCGTACTATGAAAAGATCATAGCCATATGGTGTATTGAGCAATACGACATACCGTGTCAAAGTCCGATGGATATACACGATCACATCGATTGGTACAAACGCTGCGCGCAATACGTCGAAACGATTCCGGAATCAGCGATTCAAGAGATGCGAAGTGATTTTGTCGAAGATGCGATTCAGCACATTTGTAAATATTACGACGATTTTGATCGTCCCATGCCCAATATCCTTCGAAGTGCGGTATCGAAATTTGAGTTTCGCGATGAAGAGGTCATTCTCATGGGATACTCTGAATTCGCGAGAATCATTACGCCTCGATCTATATTTCGCTTCCTATCCAAACTCGATGGAATACGAACCTGGCGCGAAGCATTACGCGAAAGTAACCAAGAAGGCGCAAACTTGAGTGAAGAGCTTATCGTACATATGTTTAAACAAGACATGTTGTCTCCATACCATGAAGAAGACTTCCAGGTCGGGATGCGCATTTCGGTTCAATATGACGATGATGTACTCAAGATGACGGCGCCCATACCCGATATCGAAATCTATGGTGTACCAAAGGGAGCATCGCTCAAGAGCATTACATGAAGTCACCCGTTATCGGATGGCGAAATGTACGGGATCGTAATAGGAGCGAAAATCTCCCCCCCAGATCAAGTTGTGCTTCTTAGCCAATGCATCGACCTTTTTTCTTTTCCACTTCTCTTTCGCAGTGGCCTTACGGAGTGCCCCATCCCAACAGAGTAAATTGATATCCATTGCCTTTTTCCATTCGTGACGACTTTTGCCCGGCGGTGCATTCTTCGGATTTTTATTGTGCAGAATCCGTTGTTTTTCCGTACTGCGATATCCACTGGTAATCAAAACCCAGCATCCCGTATTGCTTTCCAGTTCCGAAAAAAAAGAGCGAAAGATACCAGCATTCTCACCCATCTGCTCCAATTTCGCATTGTTTCGTCTTTCTAAACCGGTTCGATTCATGAATACAAAGGCCGCGAAGAGAATTATCCCCCCTACCATCATCACCCATTTTTTCATTTGACCTCCGTTGTTACTGCATGTCTCCATGTAAATCAGACATAATTTCGCACAATTCGTTCCACCATTTGTTAGATTTGTACACCATCCCATACGAGTACGAAAAGATGTATAAAAAGACGATCCTCTTCACTTTGACCATATTCATTATTTTAGGAGCCGCACCTCCACCCGAACAATCCCAAAACGGCATGGTTGCCAGCGATCATGTACAAGCTTCCAAAGCGGGTGCCAGCATTTTGGAACAAGGCGGCAATGCCGTTGATGCAGCCATTGCAACCGCACTCAGCGCAGGCGTTCTTCAGCCTGCGGGCTCTGGACTCGGTGGAGGTGGCTTTGCCGTTTATCGTACAAAGGCCGGTTCTGTAAGCGCGCTCGACTTTCGAGAACGCGCTCCAGCGGAGGCAAGCCGCGACATGTTTGTGGAACAATCCAGCCGCAGAGGCGGTCG
>JAYYRF010000853.1:0-3770 GCA_036127535.1 Myxococcota bacterium
GGAAGGCGACAAGCCCGATATACTCCTCTTCCACGAGTTTCCGCTCACCGGATACGTCTACGGGGATCGAGATAACAAATTGCGATTCGCTCTCGAAATACCCGGACCAGAATCCGACTCCTTTGCACTTCTCGCAAAGGAATGTGACACCTATGTTGTCTTCGGCGCATATGCGAAGGATCCGGCGTGGCCAAAACACATACTCAGCCTGACAACGATTATCGATCGAAAGGGTGAGATCACAAAAAAAGTATGGAAAGCCCGTAATATTAAACGTTTTTATTCTACCTTTGAAATTACCACAACAACCGTTGAAGGCGTACAAGATAGATTCCGAGAACAGTATGGAATAGCAGATGCGTTTCCCGTAATCCAAACGGAATTTGGTAACATAGCCGTAAGTACTGTACAGCTCGATCCTCTCGTATTTAATGCCTACGCCATGCAAGGTGCAGAAATCATCTTGCGAACCGCTACGCTTTTCTTCCAAAATGACGTGACTTATACTGCTATGGTCAACAATGTCTACTCTGCCATGGCCAACATACCGTATGATTCGCCTTATGGTGGTGGCTCTTTAATCGTATCTCCGGATGGAGAAATTCTCAGCCAACATCCAGAGCGATTGGAAGAGGGGATTGTATCCGCAACCATTCCCATCGCTCAATTTCGGAAAAATAGAAGACTTCCCCAATACTCCGTTGACCTGACCCGAGCCATATTTCAGCAATATAGAGAAGAAATCCCACCCAATCATCTGGATATACCCGAGGCGAAGCTTCCTCGGGATGGAAAAGAGATGAAAGCGCTCTTAGATGAACGCAGCCGATGGTTATCCCCTACGGAGTCACCCTCTACGGAATAAAACGTGCATCCCTGCGAACGGAATTGTCACAGCGCTGGCTTGTGGCGAAAAAACCCGTTACGAAACGGTGATTCCGTGATGCGCGATTTCGACTTTGGAAACCGCTAGGGTTGAACCTGCGGAGTCTATCTTTGGACCTTCCCAAGACACAATCCACGCGTCTTGAAAGTTGTATCGAACCATTTCGCGAAAGCGGTTGTTACGGATGACAATGGAACCGTTAAATCGCTTGGGCTGCTTGGCTCCGCCTGTCTTTTGCATAAGGGACGAGAGCGCATTGCTTACCGATCCACCCAATTTGACTGTATCAAAGCTCACCTCGGAAGGCACGTCGTAATTATCGTTCAGTATTAGTTCGCGCAAAGAGAGCATAGAGGCATCGCTGGTGACACCGTAGCTCAAAACTAAATTGTCCCAAGTGGATTGTCCCGGTAGCTTCAAAGCAGCATGGTTAACGCCACCTTCTTTGATTTCAAACACTTCAGTAGCGGATTTAATGCCTGAACAATCTTGAAAATGGGCAATCTCAACCCCATTGATCTCGAGAGAGAAGACGTAAGAACCGAGGGGGTCTTCCAGTGCTCGCGCCGCAAATCCCATGCCGAGCTGGGAGCCGAGTGCCGCGACAGCACCGCTCACCGCGTTCATCGCCCCCCGTTGTAAACCCATCAAGAGCGCCGGTCGAATTCGCGGCTGTGGACGATGACGACCACCGCCACGGCCTTTCCAACCGTTCGCAGCAGCACCTTCGTCACCAATATGAGACGTCGAAGCCTCGATCACCGGCTGTGGACGGTGACGACCACCACCGCGACCAGCCCATCCCGATTGAGACGCACCGAGATCTCCGGTATGAGATGTAGATTCTTGGATATTGGGCTGTGGACGATGACGACCACCACCACGACCTTGCCAATCGAGTTGCGCGGCTCCTTCGTCGCCATAATGAGCCTGCGCCCAATTGATGTTAATCTGAGGACGATAACGACCACCACCACGACCTTGCCAACCCGATTGGGAAGCACCGTGATCCCCTTGATGGGAATCGGATGGCGCAAGAGAAGGTTGTGAGCGGTAACGACCGCCGCCACGTCCCTGCCATGCCGGTGGATTGGCTCCTGAATCTCCATCGGCCGCAGTGGAATCACTTAGCGTGGGTTGTGAACTCGATCGGCCGCCGCCTCTTCCTACCCATGATGACATCGTTAACTCCTTCTTTTAATAATCTTCAAACCAAAACGACGAATCGTACTTCGAAAATGACGACCAAGGCGTACGCCTTTGATTACTCAAAACGGAAGACGTACGTGATACGTCCATACTGCAAAAATATAGCATACTCCAATTGTATCCGCACCCTTGTGTAAGGGATATACGCTCCCATATACGCGACTGGGGCATCGCATTCAGCAGAAAAAACATTCGATTTATTTACAACGATAAAGGCTTTTTGCTGGATATTCGAGGTGAGTTGAGTAAACGCGATACGTATGGCCGTGGTGAGACCTTCTATTCGCAATAAAAGATTAACGGATTTCCATCTGCTATCCTCGTCTCTCCGGCATTGTCTAACCAAGATGCCGTCGGTGGGTATCCGGTATATCGACCCTGACAATTACCTCCTGCAGGGGCAACGGTATACGATATCTCTACCTCATCGTAGAGCGTATGAAACCCGGGGTCGGTGAGAATGGATGCATCGAGTTCCAACGAGAACACATACGTTACCGCTCCATCTTCAAGCATCGAAGTCGATGACGGTGCAACAGAGAAATTCGATGCGGTAAACGCCACCGGAACCGTCTCTTTGATGGTAGCGGTTGTCGCTTGGTGTCCCATATTAATAATTCGCATTCTTACTTCATTGTTCCCGGTTTCCGGCTCGATGAAGTGATTGTATCGACCAACGGCCACAACAGGATTCTGTGCCATCCAGTCCCACACCCCTTGCTGATCTTGGGCAAACATGAAGGACAAGAGAGGCTGCGGAACACGGGCGCCGGGAAATTCCCATCGATGGGTTGGCGCAGTATATTGGGTCTGCTCCATACACCACCAAGTCGGTGTGTCTGGGCGTGCGTACTGATGATGAAAAATATCTCCCGGCTCCAATGTGATCGAGCCATATGGATACTCACCACCCGGATCGAAATACGGATCTCCAACGCCCGCATCCTGTGACTCTTCACTAATGAGAATATACCATTGATCGATGCAGATATCTTTGTCTCCCTCATCACCGAGATGGGTGTATATGATATCACCGTTTACGTCGCTGTGAATCGCTAGGCTTCCTCGGTCCCATGCTTCGCCCAACCCCAAGCAAAGAGGCGCCATATTACCTTGTAGAGGTACCAAACTGGTTTCCACTTCTGTATTGGATGATATCCAAAGCTGGCCGTGATCGGTGAGTTCATCATTATCGGGATGATAGGTGACGGTGATAACGGTCTCTTCTCCGGGCATCAGCGTCGTCGGAATATCTGTGCTGACTTCAAAATCATCCGCCATCAACCAATATTCATACAACTCAAGCGGAGCCGAACCCACACTTTTTACCAAGACATCCGTCGTAACAGACTCTCCATGCTCAGAGGAAAGAGAGACGGATCCCGGCGCAATTGAAATCGCAGGATACATTCCTGACCCGCGGAGGATAACCGATATTTCGGGATTGGATGCATTGCTCGCAATTTCCACTTCCCCGTTGTCTAATACCGATAATGGCTCATAATGAACCGCGACGTCTATTGAATCTCCGGGGGCCAGCGTCGTTTCTTCATCTAACCATGTAATCTCATAACCCATCGAGCCCTTAACAAGCATATCGATAATGTTTACGGCTGCGTCACCCTCTGAGAACAAGGTAAAATACAACGTTTCACGCTGGCCATTTTCCAGTATT
>JAYYRF010000854.1:0-3788 GCA_036127535.1 Myxococcota bacterium
CTTTTTGGTGTCACGCATCAGAAATGGTCTTTTTCCCGTGGAAGAAACCATCCCAAATGGATAATTGATGTCTCTCTTTACTCCTGTGGTGAACCATGCTTCTTTTCTCGCTTCTCTTTTCGGCCCAGGCCGATCCGTGGCAAAAAGCCCCCGAACCCATACACAGCCTGTTGCAAAAAAAACGCCCGCCAATGGCCTACGTGGGCGTTCACAAAAAGTGGATCTACGAGTATGAGCGCCCCAATATGCCGACCATCCAAGATCTGCAGGCACCGATCGAAAGGCTGGCCGGCATGAAGATCGATCCCAACACCAACGGACGCTCCAGAGACCGCTACTACACGGGCATCAGCCGTTTCAATCTCAAGGGCAAGAAGCGACAAGAACTCACCCTCGACGAAGGGTTTCGGTTCACCGCTTTCTCCCCTTCCCCGAGCGGTAAACACGCCTACATCACATCTCTCACGGACAGCGGATACAATCTTTGGTTGGTCGATTTGGAGCAATTTACCGCCAAGCAGCTGAGCGAGCGAAAGCTCAACGGAAGCTACGGGGCACCGTGCCGGTGGCAAGACGACGACACCATCCTTTGCAAGGTCGTCCCGCAAGATCGCGGCGCCGCCCCCACCGAAGTCCTCAACGGTCCGCGCATCGAACAAAATCTCGGGGAAAACAAACCCGTTCGGACCTACACCAACCTTTTGCAAAACGACTTCGACAAGAGCAAATTCGATTACTACGTCCAAAGTGAGGTATGGTCCTTTGACATTTCGGGAAACGAAGCACCCATTCTTCCCAAGGGCGTATATCAAAGCATCTCCCCCTCACCCGACAGCGCCTACTTACTCGTATCCGAACTCCAAAAGCCCTGGTCGACGACCGTACCCGTAGGCCGCTTCGCCAAACGCATGTTCGTCACCGACGCCAAGGGGAAAGAGGTACAAGAGATCGAAAATCTTCCGGTCGCCGATAACATCAATACCGCCTTTAACTCGGTTCGTACCGGCAAGCGCTCGGTTGGTTGGCGAACCGACAAGGACGCCAGCCTCTACATGATCGAAGCCCTCGACGACGGAGATGCCCGAAAAAAATCGGAAAAGCGAGACGCCATCTCCAGCTTGGACGCCCCGTTCCAAGGCACCGCGACCACACTCTTTGAAACCGAGCTTCGATATTACAACATCGACTGGGGCACCGATGGCAAAGCGGTCATTGGAAGCTACTGGTACGATACCCGAATGGTTCGCGAATGGCTGATCGATACCCAAGATCCCAAGAGCGAGCCGATTATGCTCCTCGAACGAAACTACCAAGACGTCTACAGCGATCCCGGAGACATTCTCACCCATCGAAACGAAGAGGGCCGGTTTGTCATTCAATACACGTCCAACAACCGATATTTCTACCGTTCGGGCAAAGGCGCAAGCCCCAAGGGGGTATTTCCCTTTCTCGATCAGTGCCCCATGGACGGTTCCGCGTGCAAGCGCCTTTGGCAGGCCAAGGGAGAGAACTACGAAACGTTCAACCGCATGCTCGACGACGACGCCAAACGCTTTGTAACCGCCTACCAAGACAAGGAAACGCCCCGGAACCTGCACCTGCGCAAAAAGGGCAAAAAGAAGAGCAAAGCAATTACCAACTACGCGGATCATATGTCGGCAATGGCGGGCATGCAAAAAGAGCGCATCACCTACACCCGCAAAGACGGCGTGCAACTCTCTGCGACCCTATACCTACCCGCGGGTTACCAACGGGGAAAGGATGCCCCCCTTCCCACACTGCTTTGGGCCTACCCCAGCGAGTTCAAGTCCAAGGCGGCCGCCGGACAAATTCGCAACAGCACCTACACCGTTAGCCGTCCCTCTTACTCTTCGGTTCTCTTTCTTCTGACCCAAGGCTATGCCGTCGTGGCCAACCCCACCATGCCAATTATCGGAGAAGGCGATGTAGAACCCAATGACGACTATGTTGCGCAGTTGGTCATGGGAGCCGAAGCCGCGGTGGAGCACGTCGTATCCATGGGCGTGAGCGACCCCGAACGAATGGCGATTGGCGGTCACTCCTACGGTGCGTTCACCACCGCCAACCTGCTCGCGCATACCGATCTGTTCAAAGCGGGCATCGCCCGCAGCGGCGCGTACAACCGTACCCTAACCCCCTTTGGTTTCCAATCCGAACAGCGTACCTTTTGGGAAAAGCCCGAGGTATACTACACGATGAGCCCCTTTATGCAAGCGGCCAAAATCAACGAACCCATTCTCTTGCTGCATGGAGCGGACGACCCCAACGCGGGCACCTATCCGATGCAGTCAAAGCGGATGTTTGAAGCCCTAAAAGGACTGGGCGCCACCGTGCGCTGGGTTGAGCTTCCCTATGAAGAACACGGGTACCGTTCCCAAGAAGGAGTCGAGCACGTCCATTGGGAAATGGTCAATTGGATGGATACCTACGTCAAAAAATAATCCTTCGTCGTTCAAGAGAGGAGAGAACGCAATATCTACAATGGGCTCCACTCTTAGCCGCATTGCGAGGAACGCTTATTTTAACGGCTGTACACCTTCCGTTTTCACCGCGGAGAATCGCTCCTCCATCGTTCCCTAAAGACGATGACGTCAATTGAGGTTGATTCGTAATTTGCAACGTGATACCTCCCTAGTAGGAAAATATATTTTCAAATCTTTGGACTATCCCTCCAAAAGGGATGCAAAGAGACGCTCCCGAATACCACGAATCCATGGCGGCTTTGCGTATAAAAAAGCGTAGCCGAACATGATGGAGAGACGATGAGACCCCACTGTTTTTTACTGGCCACGCTCACTCTCGGCTGCAGCAACGATGCGAGCAACCAAGAGAAGAGCACAATCGAACAAAACGAGACCGACATCTCGGATACGGCCGAAGCGGACACCGACACCAACCCATCGAACAATGACAACGGACTCGCACCCCTTTCTCCCGGTGACTTGATCATCACCGAGATTATGCACAATCCCAAGGCGGTAGACGACCGCTCGGGAGAGTGGTTGGAGATTTACAACACCACCAGTACCGAAGTGAATCTTCGGGGTTTGAAAATCGGAAGTCGATTTACCGTTGAAGCCACCGTGGAAGACAATCTGAACATTGCGGCAAACGGCTATGTGGTCTTGGGAAACAACGCGGACAGCAGTGGCAACGGCGGCGTCAGCGTGGACTATGCCTACTCCGACCTACACCTCGGGAACAACGGAAAAGAGTTGGTTTTGACCTATCAAGGCGTCATCATCGACGCGGTAGATTATGCCACCGCCGGATTCCCCGACCCGGCCGGTGCCAGCATGAGCCTGAACTCGGCCAGTTTCAGCGACACCGCCAATGACGACGGAAATAACTGGTGCGCGTCGACCACCGACATGGGAAGCGGCGACTTCGGTACCCCAGGCTCCGCCAACGACGACTGCCATACCTTTATCGGCACCGACGGCGACGGCGATGGCTACGGCTCCATCAGCTCGGGTGGCAGCGACTGCGACGACAGCGATCCCAATACCCATCCGGGAGCAACGGACTACGACGACGACAACATCGACCAAGATTGCGACGGCGACGCGTTCACGCTCGGTTCCTGCAACGATAACTGCGAATACGCCGGCGACGGAGACTGCGACGATGGCGGTCCCTTTGCCAGCTACAACCTCTGTGACTTTGGCTCCGACTGCAGCGATTGTGGCCCCCGACTGGACATGGATCAAGACGGACAATACGACGACCAGGGCGGTACACCCCTGAACAGCAACCTCGTCATGGAC
>JAYYRF010000855.1:0-3329 GCA_036127535.1 Myxococcota bacterium
TCAGGGATTTTCGCATCTCACACTAAATTGGACAAAGGGGAATATACACTTTGATCCCTACAAAGAACCACAGGATAACGACGTTGTCATCCTACTGTGGTCTTGGCCAGAACGCATTCAGGCAAGCGCAAGGGCAATTGCAGCCGGCAAGAGATTGCATGTGATTGCCGCTGAAGAAATATTAGATTGGTTGGCCTCCTTTGGTTCCTTTGAAGGGTACGCGAACACGGCAGTCATAAACGGTTGTTCAATTGAATTGTTTCCCTATGAACCATTTCCTTCCTGGACGTGGCCTGAAGGAGCACAAAAGGTCGTCGCTGGACTTCGATCGCCGAAGAGTGTGTTGAAAAGGCTGTATCAAAAGCGCAAACTCCCAGTTTCCATGCCTCGGGTCGCCTCTTTGCGTTTCCCAAGTGGGGCACAACTCGTACATCTCAATTTGTCGCTTCATCGGGAGCAAAATCAAAGTTGGATTTCCGATTTGCAAAAAAAAATTGGGCGTAGTGATTGGATTGTTTGTGGGTGCGATTATCATCAAGACGAAGTCCTGGCGCAAAGCCTGGCCTTTTTTGAAGGAGACTTGATATTGCTAACAGATCTATTAAGTGATTCTCGTAAGGCATTGGGTTTACCTACACAATGGCTTACTCCGATTGCGGACAAGTTCTTAGATCGATTCTCAAGAGAAGAAAAAGATGTGCAGCTTCATGTTTTTGCTCCACATTCCAGCTATCGTTTTAATTTGAAATCATTAACCCCGACTTCATAGGAGAGAACATGGGACTTTGGAATAACATTTTTAACACAGCTTCGGACCACACCTTTTTAAAGGTGATTGAGTGGCGCGAAGATGGGAGTCCTAAAATCGTTCACAAGCATCCTACGCGCGATGCCGTCATCACGAATGGCTCAAAGCTCATCGTAGCAGAAGGTCAGATGGCGCTTTTCATGCAAGAAGGTCAATTCTCCGCACCATTTGGGCCTGGAACCTACGATCTCGCTACGAGGACGAGTCCAATTTGGAGCTTCTTTGAGACGATTAAGTATGGTCTGAATCAGCCCTACAAAGGGGATATTTTCTTCATCAGCACCCGCAACTTCCTCGATCAAAAATGGGGAACACCAGGGCCGATACCCATGGAAGATGAGCGGTTCGGAATCGTAAACATTAAGGCCTTTGGAAGTTTCGCATTCCGCGTGAACACACCCGACCAGTTTATTCGAGAGATTGTCGGAAATCAAGGCGCTTACACGAGCAGCGAGATCGGAAAGTATCTCAAGAGAAAGCTCTCAAGTTACTTTATCGATACCCTTGGAGACGCAAAAATCCCCATTCTCAAGTTGGCCGCTCAGTACGCAGACATCGGTGATGCGATGCGCGATCGCATGAGTCCAAAGTTTGAGAAGGACTACGGTGTAAAACTGACGGATTTTATTGTTGAACGCGTGTCTATGCCGGAGAAGGTAATGGAGCAAATCGACAATTTCAGCAGTGTCAGCATGTTTGGTGACAAAATCGGGGCGCTCAACCAAATGAAAATGGGTAACGCGATCGAAAATATGTCTACTCGTCCCGGTGGTTCGAATACGATGCTCGACGCGGGTATGGGACTCGCTATGGGTAACATGATGGGTAATATGATGGGAGGTGGCGTTGGCGGCCAGCAGGCTCATGCCGCACCACCACCACCGCCAAGTGCTCCAACCTTTCACTACAACGGCTCCGCTGGCAGCGGACAGTTCTCGGCACAAGATATAGCCCAGAAAATATCATCCAATCGCAATGGCAATCACCAGATTTGGGCGGCTGGATGGCCAAGTTGGCGAGCATGGAACACGGTTCCCGAAATTGCCAACCTTGTACCGCCGGCACCCGCTGCTCCTCCCCCTACGGATGAGGTGTTCTACTACAATGGTCCGAGTGGACAGTCACAACTTCCGGTCTCCGAGATTGTTGCGAAGGTTAAGGCTGCGCCAGATGCCGAACACAAAGTTTGGAAACAAGGTTTTGACGGCTGGAAAGATGTTGCAAGTGTTCCCGCGATACAAATTGCTTTGAATTCTGGACCTCCCCCCATCGCACCTGCTGGTGGGCCTCCCCCCATCTAAAGTGATGTATTACTACCAAAAAGGCCTCTCCCGAGGCCTTTTTTATTTTCTAGTTCGTAGGTATGACACAACGAAATCCGAGCCCGTTGCTGGTGGCATCGATCGGTTCTGCTACGCGATGGAAAGAACGAAGAGATCCGGCGCCTGATCCCAAAGAACCACCTCTTGCCAATCCCGCTTCGAAACCATCGGGGTTCATTTCATCAACAGACCAACCGGATGCCGGTCCCACCGGATTTTCCGTTGGGCTTTCGTCATAGTAGTTGGCTTGGTACCAATCGTGTATCCATTCGGATACATTGCCCGCCATGTCATACAATCCAAAAAATCCTGCAGGATAGGAGCCTACAGGCTGCGTATCGTCAACACAAGGTAACCCTGATGAGTCGGGTTCTCTTGGCCAATAGTTTGCTCGCTCACAGGTTGCTATATCATTTCCCCATGGGAACAAAGCCCCTTCGGTTCCACGGGCTGCTTTTTCCCATTCTGCTTCCGTTGGAAGTCGCATGTTGAGGGATTGACAATATGCGATTGCTGACCAGCGATACACCTCAACGACCGGATGGTGTTCGTATCCGATTTGCACGGTGTAGGGCGAGCTGTCCAAAATTCGTTCCGGGTAGGGATCATCCATGTCTTCAAAATCAAAAAGAGGGAGTCCCTCCGTGGTTTCGTTTTCGTATCCCAATTGACGCTGCGCGTTCATAAACGATACGAACTCCTCGTTGGTGACTTCGTATACGCTTATACAGTAAGCGGAGAGGAAGATGTCCCGCGTTGGTTGGGTATCGGCGCCCAGTTCAGAGCCGCGAATAAAATCTCCTTCGGGTATAAAACGATAGTTGTGAGGCGTAATATTGGGGTCTTCATCGTTACAATCGAAGGAAGAGGGATCATCCTCATCAAAAAGGCCGGAGTATCCGTCCCCATCGTTATCTTCGAACGTTTCCACCGCGCTGTCTGATCGTGCACTGTCAAAGGAATTGTTCGTGCAGCCATAAAAGTATGGTTGCACGGATACGATGCACAGAGCGGTGAAAAGGGTAAAGCGTTGCGTAGCGTTAGAAGGCTTCACTGAGATCCAAAGCGATGAGACATTGTGGATCGGAACTGTCTATGAGGCCATCAAAATCATTGTCGATGCCATCGTTACAAGGAGGACCACTCGGATCAACCGTGTCATCTTCGAGTGCAACGGAAATATTGGTGCAAACCGGATC
>JAYYRF010000856.1:0-7653 GCA_036127535.1 Myxococcota bacterium
AAACCTATTGTGCCTTACACAATCTTAACAAACAAAAACGATTTGAGATTGTATATTGACGAAATAATTTCAATTGATTTTAGAGGAGTATCCCAGCATGGCCCGAACAACCAAAGCAAGCCGAAAAATTATCATCAACACCTCACCAGAGACCCTTTTTCAGGTCATTACGGACTATGAGAAGTACCCGCAATTCCTGAAAGAAGTCAGCAATATTGAGATTTTGAGTACCAACGGTAATTCGGTCAAGGCGCGGTACACCGTCAATTTCATTAAAAAAGTTCAATACATTTTAGAGTTGAAGGCACAAGCGAATCACTCTGTGCAATGGTCATTGGTCGAGTCGGGAATGATGAAGGTGAACAATGGAAGCTGGAGTCTACGAGACCTTGGAAATGGTACAACAGAGGCGACGTATAGCGTAGAAGTTGTACCCAAAGGACTTTTTGTTCCCAAAAAGATTGTGAGCATGCTAACCGACGGATCCTTACCCGCGACTCTAAACGCGTTCAAAAAACGCGCGGAGTCGATGTAAGATAAGCAAACACTCCATTCGGGTATTGGTTACTGGTAGCCGTTTGAGACGGTGAGAGTGTAGTGCGTGCAGTCTAAGAGCCCGTCATCTCGATACACTTTGATGTAATACGTCGCGGTAAAGTCTGAGCAGTTATCGTATAAAGACCCATTGACACAATAGCGGTTATCCGAAGGGGTAGAGTGCGTTGAGCCGTCACCATCGTCTTCGGCAAAGAAACTGTATTCGGTAATGGCGCTTGCCGTCGAACACTCTAGGTCAGAACAGGTACCGCGGTAGACTTCCATTGCATAGCTCGAAGCGCCGTCTTCGAGAGTCGCGTTGAAGTTGTAGTAGTTTACTCCGCTGGTCAAGGGGGTTTGTGTTGTTTCTACGACGTACCAGTCGACATCACCGGATGCGATAATATTACCTTGGAGGCTTTTTGAGTTGTAGCTGTTGTCCCCGAGCGTAATGCTCTCGTTGATAGCATCTGCGCAGGTATCGCCATATCCTGTTGTGAGTTCAAAGTCATCTGCGGGGTCGCAGAATTCGGTGGTCACCATATTGGAGTCTTCACTCTCATTGCCTACGAGATCTTGCGCTACGGCATAATAACTGCATATATCTCCCGCGTTAATAATAAAGGTGTTGCCGAAGACCCCTGCACTGTTGGCGACAACTTGGGTGGTGCTTTGGCCTGCATTAACGCAGTTTTGATAGATGGTAACGATGGCACCGCCATCGGTTGTTCCGGTGAGGGATACGTTTGAACTGTTTCGATAGCTGTCAATGAGGTCGATCACCGGATCCTCGGGTGCGGTTTGATCGAGAACGAGCTCGGACGTGGTCGCTGCAGGACCGACGTCTCCGTCGCTTGGTGTAACTTGGCATGTCCAAATATCGTTGTGGTCTGTATTGCTTCCGCTGATGTTTGTCGCACCGTCGAACGCGGCTTCATGAATATTATTGATACTCCACTGAAAATCGTAGCTTACCGTATCGCCATCAGCATCATAACTGTCGGTGACGATGACGCATTCGAGTGCATCTCCGGGTTCTGGAGACTCCGGAATTATATCGATATCAGGCGCTTCAGGGGGGGTATTGAGGATGGTAATGGTGCTGGAACTGAGCGTAGTACCGCTATCCGCACCATCGTAGGGAGTAACACTCACGCGGATGTTGTCACCCTTTATGAAAAAGCTTGGGTCTAAAGAAGGCTCGGTAGATTGTTCTGTGCCATTTACTGTCCAACTATAAAGGTAATCTTCTGTGTCCGAATCTATATCACTCCAGCCGCTCACTTCTGCCGAAAGGGTGTCATTTGTGTAGGCTGATGTGGGTAGGATAACAACAGAGGACGCGCTGGGTGCGCTGTTCGAAATGATTAACGCGGATGTAGCGAACGCCTCTCCTGTGTCAGAACCATCCGTTGGTGTGACGAGACACACGACGGAGTCGTCTTTGTTAAAATTGGTTCCCGTCAAAGGAGTTACGCTGGTACTGTTGTATCCGAGTGCTGCACCATTGACTTGCCAGTCATACAGATAGCTTACCGTATCTCCATCATCGTCCGAGGAGGAGCCGACAATGCAGTCCAACGTCGATGATTCATACGCTGGGTTTGGAGTGATCGATGCAGAGTCGACAGCGGGTGCAGTGTTGGAAATCATCATACTGTTCGATGCTACGGCTGCACCTGAGTCTACACCATCGTTGGGTGTGGCCTCACAATATACGGTATCATCTCGGTTGAATTGCGAGCCCGTTATCGATTGGCTTTGTACCGAGATACTGGTTCCGTTTACATACCAAGCGTATGTATAGCTTACTGAATCTCCATCGGCATCCGTGCTGGATTGTGGAGAACACGTTAGGGTGGACGCTTCGTACGCAACGCTATTGTCGGTTTCGTCGCTCACGAGACTTGTCTGCCCCAGTATTGGAGGCGTATTGGCGATCAAGGTTGCCGTAGAGGACGTTGCAGCACCGATATCGTAACCATCAGAGGGAACGACGCTACATATGACGCTTTGGCCTCGGACGTATTGATCGGAACTGAGGCTATTGCTGTTGTTCGATACGTCGACTCCGTCAACCGTCCAAGTGTATGTGTATACCATACTGTCCCCATCGTTATCAAAGGGGCTTGAAATAATACAAGAGACATTGTCGTTTGTGCCGGGAGATGAAGGGTTGATGCTTACAGCACCAATAGAGGGGGGGGAGTTGCCGATCGTGACAGAGGCGGTTCCCACTGCACCATCTCCGTAACCGTCATTTGGTGTCACCTCTACAGACCAAACGTCTCCGCGTATTGTATTGCTGGCCGCCAAGGTACTGGCTGTATTACTGGTGGCCATACCGTTTTGTTTCCAAAGAATATTGTAGCTGATCGGGTCTCCTTCTAAATCTTGCGAATCGGATAGAATGCTCATGCTGAGATCTTCGTCGGATTGGGCGGGATCGGGAGAGATCGACACACTGGGCTCTGTAGGCAAATCGTTGATTTGTATGGAGATGGATTCTGAAACCTCTTCTCCGTTGGCGTCTGTCGCTTTGAGCGTAATAGTATGGCCTCCGATAAAGAGTCCGTATGCCGTAGCGTTGGTTTCTCCATTGGAGTTTGCGGGGGTGCTGGAGAAGACTCCATCTACAGAAGATGACCATTGTATACCGAGAGTTTCAGGATCTTCGTCCGCGTCGGATATCAATCCTTCGAATTCCACGGCTTCGTTCTCGTTGAAAACGGAATTGTCTGCAGGAGAGAGGATGGTGACGGCGGGGGCAGCGTTAATAATGATATTGACGGATGCACTGCAGGATAAGCCCACTTCGTCTTCGATCAAAAGCGTGATCGTATGATTTCCACTCTGCAGGGTATCCACCGTTGTCGAAAATGTGCCATCGCTGTCTACACTCCCGCTAAAAAAGTCACCGTCTAGCGAAGACGACCACGTTACAGAAATTAAATTCTCCGGGATGTCGTCATCGGATGCCGTTCCGGAGAAGGGGATTCCTTCTCCCAGCCCGTAGGTTTGATCCGCAATGGGATCGGATATTGCGCAAGACGGTGCGTTGTTCTCTCCGAGAACATCAATCTCAACCGAATCAGAGGAGATGCGACCTTTGGTGTCGGTTACATCCATTTGGATCGTGTGTGTACCTTGCGAGAGTTGTACGGAGTAGCTCGCCGTTCCATCGCTATTGGCATTTTGTGTATGCAAGTCACCATCCGCGGAAGATCGCCAGTCGATGATCAACGTCTCTGATGCATCTTCGGCGTCCGACGCCAACGCTTCTAGATTAACCTCGTAGTTGCTGTAGTAGTAGCCATCGGTAATGGGAGATACGATCTCTGCACTGGGTGCCTCATTTCCAATAACACTAAAAGACACCGAATCCGTTGCGGAAAGTTCGTCATTATTGGTCACTTGCATGATCAATTCAACGTCTTCCACCTGTTCAAAGCTATGTTCACACAAGATGGCACCGGAGTTCTCTACAACGCTATCCGGACAAATCGTTTGGCCATTGGCCGTTATGATGACAACCAAGGAGGAAAGATCCGAAGCGTAAAACTCGTCGGAAGCCAAGCCTTGAATCAGATAGGAGGTGCCTTGGTAGATTTCGGCATCTGCGGTTGGAAATTGAAGAACGACTTCCGGAGGCGGGTTTACCTTTGTGACCTGTTTTTGGTCTGAGCTACACCCTATGGAAATGCTGAGAAGAAAAGCGCAATATAATCTTTGCATGATGACACCGATGTATGAAATCCTTTATTCATTATAATTGATATGTGTGAAATTTCAGAAAAGATGATGGAATCTTCTTATTTACTTGGAGGTAAGTTGGATTTCCTTACACAATTGTTGGTACTCATCTGACAGATAAAAAGCAATAATGGCTGCACTGCGAATCATTAGATCTTGCTTTGCCAGGTCTTCTTGTGGTGAGGACTCGAGTAGGAACGCGAGCAACCCCTTTTCTTTGACCGACGCCAAGTGAGGATGCAAAATGGGATTGCTCAAGAAGATAGAGTGAATGGTTGCAATTGGATTTTGTGTGCATAGAACAGCCGCGCGATCCGCACTGAACTGCATGGCGCGATGAGCGAAAAGAATATCTTGCGGATCGACGTTGATGTTTTCAGCTTTTGGGTTTGGAATAAAGGAGCTCGCTTTGTCGAGGGCGGTGTTTGCATTGTCTACAATTCCTCCGACTTCGTCGGTGAGTTTTCCAATGTTTTGGTTGACGAGTTTTGGAAGCTGTTCGGCACTGTCTGCTTCATAGATCTTTTGAAGCCAACGATTGGGCACGATGGTTTTGGCTATATCGTACGCTTGGATCTTACTGAGCCAGGTAGAGGGAACGTGTTTAATGAGGGGCAACAAAGAAGCGGTGGTTCCCAAAATAAACGCACCTTTGGAAATTACACCGCGCCAAAGTTCATCTGATGTAACTCGGCTGTGTTTTAGCTTCAGGTGCGTCAATTCCATTGCGAGAAGAGAGCGGAGTTCTGACGGGGTGAGAGAGTAACCAGAGTCTGATGATAGGTGCTCTCCTCCGATGAGCAAAAACGGTTCGGGTTCTTCGTGCGAGCGTAGTCCCGTGCTTCTCTTTCCCCAAGAAATATATACGGGAGGAGAGGGCATATTCAAGATCTTGCACAGTGATTGAACTTCTTCATAGAGCTTCGGATAGTTTTGGATCGTTATTTGCTCGCAATAGGCTTGGAGCAATCCATAGTCCGGGGCTTCTATATCTGCCAACCAGGTTTGTAGCCCGTTCAAGACCCCCGAAGAGCGGGTAATCGGATGTCGAATAATTTCGAGGTCTTCTTTTTGGAGCGGGCGCACATTTTGTAGCGAAGATTCTGGTTTTGGTGTGAGTTCACCCGCTTCTAGCAGATGGATAATTTCGCGACCATATTGCGCGACCTTTTCGTTCGAACTCGCTTGCATCTCTCGTGCTCTCTTTAGAGACAAGGGTTCGCAGCGAGCCAAACGCCTCAAGATGTCGGGGTGCCGGTTTGGATCTTGTGCATGTACGCGACCGAGTAAGATATTTGCCCGCAGCGTGATCGAACGTGCCGCTTGCTCATTTGTAATGTTCAGAACGTGTTTTGGAATTGCGAATTGCCACTCCTCGTTGGGTAAATGCTCCAGTAGCCTTTGGAGACGATCCTCTACGTTGTGACCAGTAAAAAATAGATGCTCAATAAACTCAAGTTCCTCTTCAGGGGAAGGCGTTTTGAGTTTTTCCATTTTTAATTCGTGAAGTCCAAGAGACCAGCGCGCTTCTTGTGGGGTAATGGACAGCAGAAAACAGCGTTTCAAAATGATATTGATTTCTTGGGTGGAGAGGTCAGCTTCGGTCACCCAATCTTGAAGGCGCTTCGCGTTGCTTTCTTCTTGCATCAACTGCGCCAAAATATCGGATAGATCTTCCCCTTCATACATCCAAGCGGATATGAAGCGATCCAGTGGATCCGCGGAATTTTGAAGTGCTCCGAAGAGTCTCTTGGCTTGAAACGGAGAGCGTGAGCGCTTGAGTCGCATGGCCGCCGACCGGATTCGATCGAACGATTCCAATGGAATTAAGTCCGAGACTTGCTCGAATTTATCCGGATTGGTCAGCGTTGCCAGCCACTCTTGTGGACCGCAGTTGATCTGTGCTCTACCAAAACCTTTGTTGATTTGAAGTTGTTGCCGTGTGAGCGGGAGAAACGTACTTTCTCCCAGTTCAGATAATCCGAGGAGACCGCATCGTTGATCCGTCATTAGAAGTTTGTACTCGAGTGTTCCGGAGCCTGCGATCTTCGTTGGGAAATCAGACTTGGTTGCCGTCTCCAAAAATGCGATCAATTGCTCTCCACCCACGAGATTTTTTTCCAACCAGTATTTCTCTGCGACGGACGGAGTTGAGATCCATTCGCCTTCGAGATGCTCGTCGATGGGAAAGGGCTGATCGTCATACAGCAATGCCGCAGCGACAACGTCGCGAATATTACTTCCGAGAGGAATGGGAAAGGTTCGTTCACCTACGCGCAGCGCTGAACCCCAAAAGTTTTTGGTAAAGTTGAGCTGTTCTACCGGAGCTTCGATCGCTCGCCCGATGCCTTCGCTCATCGCTGCGATCCAAAGTGTACCATGTACGGCACAAAGCCATGCGGTTCCTCTACGGCCTCCGGGTAGATCGAGTTTATTCTTGAGAATACAAAGGTTTTGGATTGTACCGCGACCACTTTCTTCGATAAACTGCTTAATTTCGTCTGACATAACCTTTCCAATGTGTAGGGTATACGTCGTCTTAACCGTTTGAAGGGCGATGAGACAACGCCAGAATATTCTTTTGGTGTCTTCTTTACGGAGAAAAAAATACGGTCTGGCTTTTCACACTGTTGGAAAAGCCAGACCGTCTCTCTTTCATAACGACTATTCAGGGGCTTGGTTGTCGAATTCTCTTTCGGTTGCATCTAGGGACAGCGCTTCGCGATCATCAGAAGGAATCATTTTCCCGCCTTCTTCGATAACGGCAAATCTCTCCCCTCGAGATGGGAGTCCGTCACCGTTGCTATCGACCAAAAGCTCGATCGCAATTGGATTATCGTCTTTGGGTAGAAGCAAGGTGTATTCTCCTTCGGAGTCCAAAGCGAGCGTTGTGATGAGATCGTCTTTACTCGGTTTTGCGTTGGGACCAAGAAATTTATTGACGCGCAAAACGAGCTTGTCTCCGCAACCGCAGACGGCTTTGCCTTTAAACGAGACGTGCTTTTTTTCCTTGAGGTCGTCTTGCGTGTACTGTGCTTCTTGACCGCTCGGTGGGGGCTGATCGACTTTGACAAGTATAGCGCCTTCCACGGGGCCTGCGCTGTCTGGGGTCAAGGCGCCTTCAGCACCTTCTCCTTGTCCCTCTGGATAATTACCTCCTTCAGCAGGCTGTCCACCGGCTCCGCCGCCTTCGCCGGGTTGTCCACCGGCTCCGCCTTCACCGGGCTGTCCACCGGCTCCGCCGCCTTCACCGGGTTGTCCACCAGGTCCGCCTTCGCCGGGTTGCCCACCAGGCCCGCCACCTTCACCGGGCTGACCACCAGGTCCGCCACCTTCACCAGGTTGTCCGCCAGGTCCGCCTTC
>JAYYRF010000857.1:0-8580 GCA_036127535.1 Myxococcota bacterium
TTACTTTCTTGCTTTTGTGGTTTTATCGTTTGAGCTTCCATATCAGCAACCCACGCATTTCACTGGGCTCCCCGAGGGTTCGGGTTAGAAGAGTAACGATTTTTTGCTGACAGCCTGCTTTGGGAGCAATCGCGTACTCGCACCGAGTACGATCAAAGAAGATCCAGTCAATTCCAGCACCGTAGATAACTTCTCTGCTGGGAATGTCCTTGGGGAGTCGACCATAACCGATCTCGTGAATCCATCGCGAAAAGGGATCTCGTTTATCAATTTGATTTTCGTAAGGGTTTAAACGTCGTATATCTTTCTCGATCAAAGCCGATACGAATTGGTAGTGGAGATCGTATGGAAGTTCAACGATCAGATCATTCTCAGAGACGAATTCGGATAGGATTTGCTCTTGTGGCAGCGCGTGCCACAAGGAGCGATCGAGAATTTCTTGTTGCCGCTGCTGGGCTGCCCATCCCAACCCCAACGTACACAGGATCAGTGTTGGAATTTGCGTATAGTTTCCTACCAAGAGACGCTGCAGTCCGGCACCGCTGAGCACCACCAGCATCACGGCGACAATTGTGGAGTACCTTCGAAAGTCGTGTATACCCGAGGACTGGCACCAAATGGGCTGCAAAAATTGAAGCTGTTCTTGAACGCTTTGGTTCATCCATGTTGGGCAAGGCCCTCCAGAGAGGAGACTGTACACAATGATGATTGCGAGGAGCGAGACGTACAAGAGGCGTTTGCGGCTTACAAGAACCAGCAGCCCACCAATCCAAGGTAGGATCGAAATCCCGCCTTGAACGAGAGAGAGCGGTGCCGTCAAGAAGAGATTTTGAAGGCGCACAATATGTCGTTCCGAGCCACATCCGACGTTTTGGCAATTGAAATTTGTATCGTTGATCCCTTTGATCGCTTCCAGTTCCGAAGACGATAATATCAAGGTGAAGAGAACAGCAACCAGCAGTATAGTCAAGTTTCCTATGGGTTTACGACGGATGTAGAAAAGTAGAATTATAAATCCAAACGGTAATAGAAGAAGAATATAGGGGGGGTAGACCAATGCCGCACAGTATCCAAAGACGACGGCGCCCACAAAGGAAAGACTTCGTTTAAAGGAAGAGATTTTTTTTCCGTCGAGGGTGTGCTTCAGCAATAGGAGTGAACATGCGAAAGCAAAGAGAGCATATCCGGGGGTGATAGAATTAATCCGTCCGTTGGCAATGTCTGCCCAAATGGGTCTGAGTGTAATGACAGCACAGCCAACCAGCGTCATGTTGATCTTGCCGCCCCCGAGAGACCGTACCAAAAGCATTGCACCGTAGGCATTGATTAGCAAAGACGCACACAAGATGATGGGCCAATGTTGTGGCCATGGAAACAGCCACACCAGCGGTGCCATGATGTATGCTTCTAAAATCGCAGGAAAGTATTCACGAACCGAGGGGGAATCCGGAACGTCGAACTGATGAAAGGTCGTAATCGGCTCGTTGTTCCAAAGTTCATGGCCGATAAAATCATAAAAGTGCATGGAGCGAATGTTGTCACCCGTTGGATGAACGGCAAAAAACAGGTGTGGATGACTCCACAATGGATGAGTAAACCAAATGCAGAAGATCAGAACCAAAAGCCAGGGAAGATAAGGATGCGTCTTGTTCATTGCCGTTTTTGTGGCCCGAGAGATTTACAATGATTGTTGCATATTTGTATGGCTTGGAACAGAGGAAAGAGGCAATTCATCATGGAGAGGCTTCCTTCTCAGATGATAGTGTCCAAGATATCATACATGTATCCTGGTGTCCGGCTCCCAAGGCGCGCGTAAGATTTTCTTGCATTCTTTGGATATGTTGCTGCGAAATAAGAGAAGGAGGATTTGTCGATATGTACACGGTGCGAATCCCCAAATCATAAAGGTTCTTTTTCGCATGGGTGATCGGACTACCAGATTCAAGGGCACGGATGGTTTCGTGCAAACGATCATCTTTCAGCCATCCCTTTGGAGGGAGTTGTTCGGGAGGAAGGGTGAAGGGATTCAGCATCGGCTGTTTGTGTAGACGTTGGTGTACCGATGGCCAGTTGTGCTGAGAAAAAGGAATTTCCAGAAGCGGACCTTCCACTTTGGAGAGGTTCTGTAAACATTTTTTGGATCGAATCATGACCATACCCAAGGGGGCGTTCGCGGATAGAAAAAATGTTTCTGCGAGAAAAATAGGTAACCAAATCCATGGTTTTGGTGCATGAGATGCGAATACACAAAGGGCGAGACTGGTGACAATTCCCCAGCGTTGCGGCCAGTGCAGCCGCTCTAAGAACGGGTGTAATTGACCAAGCCAGTAAAAAGGGAGACGGATTTGCTCCTCTCCGATATCCCATATATATCCTTGCAGCATGATGACACCCAAAAGCGCCATGTACGCAATGGACTTGCGATGAGGTGTATTCTTTATGCCCCACAGTGCGGCCAAAATGAGAACGATCGAGATCCGGTTGCTGACGGAAGCAGATCGAAAGGGTAAAAAGAAGAGGGGGGTATCACTTCTTTGGTGGTACCAAGCTTGTGGATCGGGAGGAGAAAGTGCAATCAGGCTTGGGCTCGCACCTCCTATGACGATCGCCATACCTGGTGCGACAAGAATACTTGTCAATAGAACTCCCAGGGCGATTGCTTTACGAGGAAGGGTGTAGAGAAGAGGTAAAGAGCCAAGAATTAAGAAGAGACCAAAATACCAGTAGCTGTAGCAGGCACCGGCAAAGCACACGCTGCTCCAAAGAACGTCCTTTACATCGTACTTTGCTTGTAGGCGTAACACGGCTGCCAAGTACAGTGGCAGCCAAAAGATCATAGATTGGGGAGCGTGGTGTAGGTTTACTTCGCGTAAAAGCGGCTCACACAACAGGAAGGTTGTCCCGAAGATATATCCACCACTCTTTCCATTTAGCTGATGACCGAGATGATGACCGGATAGGGCATTAACCATTAAAATACATATCCACCACATGTTATCGTTGAGTGGGAAAGGAAGGATGGTCGTGAAGAGCAATCCAAAAATATGATCCAAGTGATTGGGAAGTAGAGAAAGGATCGAAAAGAGGTGAGGCCAAAAGAGCTGCTTCTCCCCCAAAAGAGAGGGAAGATACAATCCTCGTAGCGATATCGTATCCAATGCATCGACGTTCAGGTAACCGAGCCAGGCTTCGTGTAGGTGTAGAGGCAGAGGCCAACACATCACAACGATCAATAGACTGTAAAACAGAAGGGGAAGAAGACGGCGCTGGATCACGGGCGATCCCCTTTGCTATGCACATAATCCTTTACCCAAGCAGGTCCATCATAGGAGCCGTCGGGTTGAACCAGCATTTGAAACAATGCTTGAGAGCGTTTGACATTACCCACTTCCCCTGCTGCGCGTGCCCACCACGCGATGTGCTCTGCCGTCAGATTTTCTTTGGGGCCGCTCTCGGCCAATTGCAGCGCACGGATGTACTGCTCGCTTTGAACCAACGCGATGAGCAGAAGTGTATGATCATTGGGATAGGGATGCCCGTGTTGAATCGCATTTTCGAATGCGATGGCCGCTTGCTTTGGAGATTGGTCTCGTAGGTAGACGTGACCCAAAAAGTGCCATGCATAGGAGGATGTTGGGGTTGCCTCCGTAGCGGAGCGGAAGAGATGTTGATCGGATTGCCAAGCAGAAGAGCGAGAAAGATGCAGTGGAAAAGAGATCATGAGCAGAATGGGTACGGTGCGCACGAGGGAGAGTTTCCAAGGGGAAGCGATTAACGCCAAGCCAGCCAAACTCAAGTATGCATACCGCTCAGCGGCAAGATTGGCTTCCAGTATGGTCGGTAAGGCAATGAGTGGACTAAGACAAAGAATTCCGAAACCGATACGCTGTATTTTCTCCCCTTTGACAGCGATATATAGGCTGCTGATCCAAACGATGACTCCGATCGGTAGCGTCCACGTTGGAGTGACGTGTAGTTCTCGAACAGCCGTTAGAGGGTAGGGAATGATGATGGAAGAGAGGAGCCAGAGATAAGACTGTACAGCTTCGATCGCGGAGAAGAGTTCCATCTCTGGACTTTGCTGGGTAGCGCGAATCCGCAATAGAGCGTAGGAAAGCAAGATCCCGCAGAAAAGGGTTCGGTAGCGCGCAAAAAAGATCACTCCCATTAATATGGGTAGGATGGCGCTTTCTTTCGCTAGAAGCCCTAAAAAAGAGAAGAGGATAAACCCCCATCGCTTCTCTCTTTGGAGAGACAAAAGAGCCAAAAGCCCAAAGCAGCTGGCGACCGCATCCGGTAGAGCACTCGCCCAGCCAAGCACTTCACTTGCAAGGGGGTGACATCCGAAGAGAAGAGTCGCGACGACGTTGCGTTTGCTCAGTTGATAGAGAGTCCAACACGAGAGGAGGTGAAAAGAGAGGACTGCAATATGAATCGCGCTTGGGCGGCCGAGAAGCTTGAGCAGTGTCATCGACAAAGGACGGTAATAGCCTTCCCCTACAGATCCCCCTCCAACAGGAGAAAGCCAAATGTCGAACCAGTTTTGATACGGCAATAGCTCAACGAGTAGATATGCATCGTCCCAAACCAAACCGCCTCGTAGATAGGGAAATCCACAGAACAGAACAGGGACAAGTAGCCAAAGCCAGTCTTTTTTCACGGTGAGACACCGCTTAAGAGATTTTTGTTGGAGGGAGATCCGGTGAAACAGGTGGTAAGATTCCTCGTATCGCGTTGAATCCTATCAACAGTAAGCAGACCAAACCATAGGAAAGTCCCAACACGACCCCACCGTCTATGATATGCCGATACGGATAGGGGAGTATTTTGACGAAAAGCACGATGCCGACGATTCCAAACGTTAAAGACCAAGATATAATTTTCCTTTTACGAGTTGCGTGGAAGTAGCCCATGCTGTATAGAGGCGCAAGCAGTATATGCAGTGTAGGAGAAGAGGATTGAAGCGTCCAAGCTCGTCGAACGACACGTGGACAAAAAGCTTTTTGAAATCCCCGGTAGCCTTCGGAGTATCCCATAAAAATGAGCCAAATGGCATACAGTACCCATTGCCAAATCGTTAAGTTTTGGTTTTGAATTGGCTCAATCGCCAGCGGCCATAATTTCCAAATGGCTTGCCCCAATATGAAGGAAACGCCGATGATTCCCCAAAGCGGAATGAGAGGGAATGACTTTTTGTGAATGTGGTTGGTTGATTCCATCGATGCTGAACCGAGATCCCACAAGGGGTAATAAAGAGAAAGTATAGCCTCTTAATGGAGAAGTCTACAAGTCTCATCGAGCTTTCAAAGAAGATCGGATCGCGAGACAAAGAGAACGGTGAGACAAAAACCTCTTATCACAAAATTTAAATTAAGAAATTGAAAAAAAAATCGCGGGGAATATACGTTTGTCCTTCAAATCGTTACCTTTCTAAAAAATCAAAATGAACAACCATTCACTATTTGTTATAGAATAATGAACAACTATTCATTATTTTTTTCCTAGGAGAGTACATGAGCACAACCATCGTCAACTATAAACCCCCTTTAAAAGACATCGAATTTCAACTGGAAGCATTTGACTACAGCGAGGTGGCGGGTCTTGATCTATTCAAAGATGAAGACGGGGACGCCATGTACGATTTAGAAAGCGCCGTTGGCGTACTGACGGAAGCCAGCGACTTATTGGTTGAAAAGTGGCTTCCAACAAATCGAATTGGTGACATAGAGGGGGTTCACTACCATCCTGAAGATAACTCTGTGACAACGCCTGAATGTTTCAAAGAAGCGTACAACGAATACGCAGAGAGTGGCTACATGTCTTTGGGATACCCCCAAGAATACGAAGGTGGCGGTGCCCCACACATGCTTGCTCTTATGTTGGGCGAAGTTCAAATCGCTTGTAATAAAAGCCTCTCGATGTGCCCCGGGTTGAGTCATGGTTTAATATCGACCCTCAAGGCATATGGAAGCCAAGAACAAAAAGACACATGGCTTCCCAAACTGGTGACGGGCGAATGGGCCGGCACCATGTGCTTGACCGAGCCGCAGGCCGGTACCGACTTGGGCATTCTGTACACAGCTGCAAAACCAGCGGGTGAAGTTATCGGAGAGGAGACGGTTCGTTTCAGAAGGGGACGAGAGAAAGTAGAAGAGACGATTCCAGTCCATTCCGCATACAAACTGACCGGTCAAAAGATTTGGATTACGTTCGGAGAGCACGACTTAACCGAGAACATCGTGCACTTGGTTTTGGCGCGTCTTCCGGGGGCTCCGGAAGGAACAGACGGGATTTCTACCTTTATCGTGCCAAAGTTTAAGCTCGATGGTACGCGTAATGGAATTTACTGCACCGGTGCCGATCACAAAATGGGTATCAATGGGTCCCCAACATGTGTCATCAGCATGGAAGATGCGGAAGGGTATCTCGTTGGACAACCCCACAAGGGTATGCGCGCCATGTTTGTTATGATGAACGAAGCGCGTTTGAGCGTAGGGTTAGAAGGACTTGCCTTATCCGAAGCTTCCTACCAAGCAGCTTTGGATTTTGCCAAAGAACGTCGTCAAGGTCGTTCCCTCAACCGAAGCCGAAATGAGGCCGGTGAAGAGGCGGATTGCATCCTGGTTCACCCGGATGTTCGTCGACTATTGCTGCGCGTGCGCTCTACCACAGAGGCAATGCGTGGTATCGGTTGCTTTGTTGCCAAGCATATCGATCTTTCGCATGGCCATCCGGATCCGAAGCAGCGAGAGTATTCCGATGATTTGGTCGCAATTTTGACACCAGTCGTCAAGTCTTTCTTCACGGACGTTGGTTTTCAAAACACCAGTGACGCCATGCAGGTATGCGGTGGTATCGGTTACACCACGGAGTGGCCGATAGAACAATACATGCGAGACATGAGAATCGCTCTTATTTACGAAGGAACCAACCATATTCAGGCGTTGGACTTGGTCGGTCGTAAGCTCCTGATGCCCAAAAATGCACCGGGTCGTCTTATCCGAAACTTCCAAAAGGAGTACAAAAAGTTGTTGGCCGAGTCGGAAGGAGAAGAGCGTTTGGCTGAGTTTATCAAGCCGGCGAAGAAGGCCATGGCCGATTTGGAACAATTAACGATGATGCTCGCAATGAAGGGTATGAAAGACAGAGAATTGGTCGCAGCCGTCGCCAGTGAGTACCTCAACGTATTCGGCTACACGACGTTCGCCTTCTCTTGGTTGTGGCAGTGTAAGTTCGCTTTACAAAAAGGCGACGACTATGCGCAGACCAAACTCAAGTTGGCGCGCTTCTTCTTTCAGCAGGTCTTTCCCGCGATTGATGTGCACAAGCAGGCAGCGTTGAACGGCAAAGATTCAATGATGGACTTTGACGAATCTGAGTTCTAGTTCGTTGTGTGCAACGCTTTACTTTACAGAGGTGGACTTAGTGCCGCCTCTGTTTGGTTTTCGATCCGCCTCATCCCAAATTCCTTGGAGTTCGGTGAGACAAAGGACGACGGATGCGAAGGCGAGTAACATTAAAATGGGCTCGCTTCTTTCAATTAAGCTTTCTATCTTGCTTTTCGCAGAGTCCACACTTTGCTTTCTACCGTTTGCTTTTGTCCACAGCCGGTCTGGTGGCATTTCTATAGATTTTATGTCTTTCCCACAAAGGCTTTTTGAAACCGTTTCTCCAAAAATAAAAAAGGAGGGTGTGACCCTCCTCGTATTCATCAATCTGTTGGATTCTACAGCTGGTTACCCGCTTTGTCGAATACGCGAATCTCTTCGGCTTTCGCGTGGTCTACCGCTTTAAGAAGGATGTCCGGAAGGTCGGTGCTGCTCAGAGGAAGATACAAGTATTCTACTTCTTTTTCCATCGCTTGAATCACACCTTTGACCAGTTCGCTTTCGTAGATCACCTCTTCACCGGTTTGGAATGACACGACGCGGTGACCAACCTCTTCGGACATTTTGAGCATGTTCGAAGGAGCTGCTCCTACATACGCAATCGACAAATCACGTTGGTTGAACAGTTCATACCAAAGCTGACTACCCAAGTCCAAATCCTTGATGCGCTCCAAGGAATGCTTGTTGTCATAGCCTACCCAGTTGGGGTTCGCCTCGGTCGCTTCGCGGGATTCGATTTCGTATACCGCAACGTCCAATCCTTCCAAATTCATAACCAAGTTGTCTTCGTGAAGACCCAGGCTTTCGCTCTCTGACGTGTCGAAGATGGCATAATCGCTGCTCTCTTCAATGCTGTAGGAGGGGATTGCGTTCGGATTGCTGTGGTCTACTGCCTCAAAGTTAGAGCAAGCGGTCATAGATGTAAGAGTGAGGGCAAATAAAATAGTCTTGTTCATGTCGTTTTTCCTATCGGTCTAAAGTGTGTTGATGAAAGGAGAAACGTCTTCTCCTTCGGTAGCCCGGCTGTCTGTCCACTCCGAAGAGCAGCGGGAGACCCGTGGCTTTGCGTCCCCACCTTTCAATGGGTTTGCCGTTATCGGGATGTGTTTTTGAACACAATTACATCTACGGAAACGCGCGCAATCACATTAGTTTTTTTTTAATCTTTTTTATTTTTTTATTGAAAACCGGA
>JAYYRF010000858.1:0-8481 GCA_036127535.1 Myxococcota bacterium
ACCTCCGTCACCGCCGGCACCACCGTCACCGGAAGAGATGCCGTTATTCACAAATATGGGTAGGTTGGTGCAGGTTGCCGTACAGGAATACATAACCCCAAAGGACGAGCCCCCACTTAAACCACCGACACCACCGTCACCTCCGCAGCCACCAGCGCCACCGCCGCCACCGGTTCCACCGATGTGATGCCTGGAACTACAAGTATTCTTTTCGGCACCCGATCCGGTACCGCCGCCACCACCACCGGAGCCGTTGGTTGCATCGTCACCGTCCGAACCGTCCGCAACAACCCACGTCATACCCGACAAGTACCCCGTCGATTGAGAGCCTGAACCACCGGAACCGTCACTGCCAGCACCACCGTCTAAACCGATATTACCCGATCCGTAGCAGTAGGACCGACCGTAATAACAAATACAGCCTGCGGATGTATTGTTGAGGGTTCCATCGCATCCACCCGTTCCACCGGTTCCGGGATCGGTACCAAAACCATCCTCTCCGGAAGGCTGCAGGGTTGGACTACTATAATTGTACGACGGACATGTATTCTCTGCACCGTCACCGCCACTGACATCTTGGGCGCCACAGGTTCCTTCACCGCCGAGCCCCGCATCAAAAACCGTACTGCAATCCAGTAAACCAAAGCCGCCGGTAGAACCATCTTCTCCAAGTTCGCCGACCGCACCGTCACTGCCGGCACCGCCGTCCGAACCATCTTGCGCGTCACCCGCGTGAATGAGATTGTTGGTGATCAAAAGCACGTCCGTCGAATCTTCGATGAACAGGGCAATGCTGGAATCACCGGAAGAGCTTCCGGAATTGCCTTCGATGTAAAAACCATCGATTTGGGAACCGATGGTGATTGACGAGGCGATCACCGCCGGGGCAGAGCCCGATCCAATGATCGAAGTCGTCGGTGTTTCTGTATTTCGTTCGTCAAAGGATTCGGCCATGGATCCGTACAAAATCACACCATCCGGCAGGGTAATATTTTCGCTGTATGTGCCTTCTGCAACCAAAACATACTCTTTTCCTTCACTAACCGCCAAATCCAAACCGTCGTGAATTGTGGATAGAGGACTACCCAAAGAACCGTCGTTGGCGGGGTCTCCGTTGGTGATACTCACATGAATCGCGTCGTTGTGGTCTCCGTCTGCACCGTCGCAGTTGGCATCGATAACGTCAAAGGGATCATCCACACTGGAGATAAAGGTACACTCGCATCCATCGGACGCGTCCAAGTTGGCATCCGCAAAACCGCTATCGCATACAAAATCACACACAGGCATTGTCAAAGACGCATCGCAAAACGGCTGTGCATTTTCAAATCCTTGCTGGCTGCAATCGTTCCCGCAAGAACCGCAATTGTCGAGGAGATCGTACACGCCCGCCGTTTGAAAGTCTTCATCGACGTCCAAATCGCAGTTATCGTCCAAGGCGTTGCAAATCTCAACCCCATCGGGGTTGATATTGGTATTGCTGTCATCGCAATCGGTATCGTCTGATACATGAGAAATGGGTGCACTGCAGGCCTCAACCGGAGAAGACGAATCTCCGAAACCGTCAAAGTCTGCATCGGGATAAAAGGTCAACTGCACGCCTTCATCGATCTGGCCATCGCAATTGTTATCGACCTCGTCACAAACCTCTGCAGAAGCGGGATTCGTCGACTCGACGGAGTCATCGCAATCCGTCGAGTCAGAGATGTAACCGTTCGGTTCATCACACTGCACAACGAAGAGCAAGATATTCCCGTATCCATCTTCGTCTGCGTCGAGATACCATGTTGGAGCGTCCGTAGCGGTATCCTCATCGATCACACCGTCGCAATTGTTGTCTTGCGCATCACAAAGTTCATCTGCGCTTTCGTTTATGTCATCGTCCCCATCATCGCAGTCACTAAAGTCCGCAACGTAGCCCGTCGGCTGCTCGCAGCTTTGTGTTGTGGTGTTGAGATCGCCATATCCATCGCCATCCCCATCTTGATACCACGTTTGGGTGTCAATAGCGGTGTCTTCGTCGATCACACCGTCGCAATTGTTATCTTGCGCATCGCAAAGTTCATCTGCGCTTTCGTTTATGTCATCATCCCCATCATCACAATCCGTGTCGTTTGCCGTGTAGCCAAGCGGTTGATTACAGCTTTTCATGGGACTCTCTAGGTCTCCGTATCCGTCTCCGTCTCCGTCTTGATACCATGTAGAAGCATCGGTCGCGGAGTCTTCATCAACAACGCCATCGCAGTTGTTGTCGATACCGTCACACAATTCGATTCGATTGGGGTTGGCAGAATCGGTTGTGTCATCGCAATCGGTGTTGTCTATGGCGTATCCCTCTGGAAAGGTACAGGACAGCAAACTGGCATCGGGATTCCCAAAACCATCACCATCGGTATCTTCGTAATAGACCTGTGCGACATCGTCATCGATCACATCGTTGCAATCGTTGTCGATACCATCGCAAATCTCCTCTTGTGACGGATTGGCGAGATACTCCGTATCATCGCAATCGAGATTGTTCTCTGAAAATCCCACACCCGGTAAGCACCCCTCTACCGGGGCTTCGGGATCGCCATAACCATCGAAGTCGGTGTCGGCATACCAAAGGGTATTCAAATCGTCGTCGACCAAACCGTTGCAATCGTTATCGATTTCATCACACAGTTCTGGTGCAGAGGGATAGACCTCTGCATCGGTATCGTCGCAGTCGTTTCCATTCGATACATAGCGCTCGGAGATCTCGCAGCTTTCTTGAGAAGCGTTGGAATCTCCAAAACCGTCACCGTCGGCATCGAGGTAGAAAACCGAGGTCACACCTTCATCGATCTGACCATCGCAATTATTATCGAGATTGTCGCACAGCTCTCCGACCCCCGGATTGATCGAAGCGTCAAAATCGTTGCAGTCTTCACCAGCCTCGAATCCATCACCGTCAGCGTCGGTTACCACCGCCGCGTCTTCTACGTCAATAATGTTTTTATCTTCTCGACCACACCCAAGCAGTGCGAATACTAGTAGTACCGATCGAAACATATCATCCCCCAGCAATACGATTCCCATACACGGCTACAATAAACGGCATGAGAGGTATACAACCTTAAAAAAAATTCTTTTCGTACCTTTTGATATCCCTAAGCCTTTAAAAATGCTGCACTAACGAAGTATTTTCCAAAGATTCTGTGGGATATAGATACGAAAAGAAAATTGTAATTCCGATTCGGAATGAGATGTTTTTACTCTACGGTAACCGGAAAGGTAACACTTATGTCGGGGGCACCACCAACTCCGCCGAATCCCTCGGAGTCAACCTGCTCGATCAGTCCATCAACTTTGACGGCAGTACCGTTTTCTTCAGGCATATGTTGCAACGTAATCGTCATGTCTCCTGTACCGGCTTCTAAAGCATCGATTGTTCCTTCTACACCAAGTTCAAGGCCATTCGCGTCATAAGGTTCGCCGTATGTGTACTGGATTAGAGTATCAAAGGCATCTCCGGTAAAGAATACGAGGTGTTCCTCTGCTTCGTCTACGATTTCGGGTGTAATATCTTCTGCGGGCTCTTCAAGCTCGTTGAGAAACTGAAGACTCAAGGTGTAAGTCGATCCGTTGGTTAAAACGATATCGTCGATTTCAGGTTCTCCGTCTTGCTCGACGTCACTCCATCGATAAACCGTATCGCCTGCATCCGATGAGAAGGTGGCGACGACGGTTGTCATCACTTCGTGATCGTGGTGATGGTGATCGTGATCGTGTTTTTCAACATCATTGCACGCAAAAAGAAAAAGTAGCATTTTAGTCTCCTATTTGAACATTTGGCAATACAATATCCTTATTGCAACTAACTTGCAATAAAAAACCATCGCTCTGAATGTTAGTTCCTATCCAAAGTCGCTTGGAACGGGATGGAAGCGTGTACCATGCTTTCGGAATACAACCGAGATCAAAGTACAAACGCCAAGAAGATTAGGCCAAACAGACGCTGCAGCGACCCGTAACGCGAACGTTTAGCTCCGCTCCCTCAAGCTCTTTGGGCAGAGGACTCTTTATTTGAAGCAACACCGGGGGCAGACAGTATACTGTGCCACAGTCATCACACAGAAAGTGTGCATGCTTATTATCAAGAGTTTGGCGGTCATCGGTCAATTCGTAGCGCCAAATTCGATCCCCAAGATCCATACGTACGAGCAGACCTATTTCAGCAAAATTGGCCAGTATGCGCCAAATACTTGCTTTGTCGAAGCCATCAGGCAGGATGCTCATTATTTCTTGGTGCGTCATCGGTGCTTTCTTTTCATGTATCGCCATCATTACGGCCATACGAGATTTTGTCACCCGCAGGTTGTGCTTTTTTAGCAATTCTCGTATTTTTTTCCGCATGGCATCTTGATTCATTGTCGTCTACATGTCCGAATGTGCAGCTTTGTTTATAAAACCAATAGAATGAGATCTTTGCTTAGTTACATCGATCTAATTTTATACACATATTAATGTATTTTATCCGGTTAATTCAATCAAAATAAAATTAAGTAAGTATATCTCAAATAAAAAGAACAAACCTTATGTATCCCGCTTGGTTTCAATCCATTTTCGAACCGCTCTCTTCGATCGGACTGAATGTCATCGGCGTTGCCGACGGCTCTCCTTATCAAGCGTTCCTCGCAAATTGTCATCGCGCTATCGTATTCGCGAATGGCGGTACTGCGTTATGGGAATCTTTTATTGAAGATATCAAGAGTCAACCAAAGCACCTGCGCGATCATCAGCACCCCTTTGATGATTTTGTCCATCGTATGATTCAAGCGGCCGATCCCACTCCAAACAAAAATAGACGATGGATTCGATGTGCGGCAGAGCCAGAATTATTCCTCGATTTTCGTCCCCTCGCTCATGCTGCGGGCCTTGGATTTCAAAGTCAAATGGGATTGCTCATCCACCCTGTATACGGTCTTTGGATCGGATTGCGCGCCGTCTTGCTCACAACAGAAGACCTTCCTCTAACGCCAATGGAAGCCGCTTCTCCGTGCCATAACTGTGATGAGAAACCTTGTGCGACTGCTTGCCCAGCAGGCGCGGTAAAAAAAGGCGGCTGGGATGTCAAAATCTGCGCACAGCATCACCGCAAAAGTCGTGATTGTCACGGACGGTGCCATAGCCGTCTCGCCTGCCCTATCGGTCTGGAACATCGTCACGGAGCGCTCCAACACCTTTATCACAATGCCCGCGGTGATGGCCGGCGCGCGCTTGCCGCGTCTTTACAAATTTGCGATACACTCGACGGGATTGATCCGCCGTGGTACGACTGGACTTAAAGACGAACCACCGAATTAGAAGACTCCTATTGTCTCCAAAATTTAAACTGGCTATTCTTTTTGTAGAGGAGGATGTAATGAGACTATATACGATTGCGCTACTATTGATCGCTTGCCGCGACAATAAAACCGAAGGCACCCAAGGAAGCATACAAGAAAGTATAGATGCGGACGCTGACGGCTTCGACAGTACCGAGGACTGTGATGACAATGATGCTCAGATCTATCCCGATGCAGTCGAGGAATGCGACGGGATTGACAACGACTGTGATGGCAGCATCGATGAGGAGGTTTTGAGCACTTTCTACGCGGACTCCGATGGTGATGGATACGGAAATCCTGACATTATGAGTGAATCTTGTGAAATGCCCGACGGCTTCGCTTCAAACGGATCCGACTGCGATGATACAGAGGCACTCAAATATCCGGGTGCAACGGAAGAGTGCGACGGTTTGGATAATGATTGTAACGATTTGATCGACGATGGTCTGTCGGAGATCTACTATGAAGATCTCGATGGAGATGGTTTTGGCTCAGCTGTAGAAGTCGAAAGCTGCGGCATCTCCGAAGGGGTGTCCAGTATATCGGGAGATTGTAACGATGCGGATGATGCCATTAACCCCGTTTCCGAGGAAGACTGTGACGGGATCGACAACAATTGCGATGGTTCCATCGATGAAGACGTCTTAATCACCTATTATCTCGATTTCGATGAGGATGGATTTGGTGACAATACCCAAACCCAAGAAGGATGCGAAGCCCCCGAAGACTACGTAATACAAGGGGAAGACTGCAACGATCTCGATTCACTTATCTATCCCAATGCGGTCGAGTACTGCGACGATCAAGACAACAACTGCGACGGAAATATCGATGAAGGGGAAGCCATTGGGGCTCTTCTTTGGTACGAAGACGGAGACGCCGATGGATATGGAGACTCGGCCTCAACCCTTTTTGCCTGTAACCAGCCGAGCGGTTACGTCGGCAACGAGCTCGACTGTGACGACAATAACAACACCATTTCCCCCGACGCAAGCGAACTGTGTGACACAATCGATAACAACTGCGATGGATCGATCGACGAGGACGGCGCTTCGGATGCCCCTCTTTGGTACTTCGATGCAGATCAAGATGGCTTCGGGGGCAGTGCCGCCACATTGCTCTCTTGCACAGAGCCCACCGGGTATACGAGTAACAGCGATGACTGCGACGATTTCGACAACGATATTCACCCCGATGCCGAAGAGTTGTGCGATGGAGAAGACAACAACTGCGATGGAAATACCGATGACAACAGCGCCACGAATACTTCGACCTTCTACCTCGACGAGGACGGCGACGGATACGGGGACGCGGCCGTCACCGAGGAGGCCTGCAATCCTTCTATCGGATATACGGACAACGATGAAGACTGTGATGACGACAATGACTCTGTCTCTCCATCTGCAAACGAACTGTGCGACAGTATAGATAACAACTGCAACAACGTTATCGATGAAGACTCCGCGATCGATGCGCCGACCTGGTACATCGATGACGATAGAGATGGATATGGAGATGCGAGCAGTACGATGATCTCCTGCGATGTGCCCAATGGATACACTGATTCCGATACAGACTGTGACGACAACGACGAATTCACCCATCCCGGTGCTGCGGAATTTGAAACCTCTCTCTCTATCGTTGCCATTACCGGAGACGATGTCCGAACCTGCTCTTCTTTGGGTTACCGTGAGCTTACCCAAACCGAGTGCGAAGACTATGCCCTAAGCGCCGGAAAAACCTTTGAGGTGAACAACGGAGCTCCCGCAGCAGAAAGCGGATGTATGGAGTGGGATCATGTACCCGGAAATGTTGAATTTATGACCAACACACAAGAAGACACCTGTAAAACCGGTTCGACGTGCTACTGCTACGAAGAGGTTTCCGATTGTATGACCGATGCAGATCAGGATGGATATGGAGACGCTACCCCAGCCTCTACCGATGTCGCCGCCGGAGAGGACTGCGACGACAGCGACCCCGACATTGCCCCCGAAGCCTTGGACATCTGCGACAGCGTAGACAACAACTGTGACGGAAACATCGATGAGGACTGTACCGGAAGCAGTTGCAAGGATATCGCAGAAAACGGTATCGCAACAACCGACGGATTCTACACGATTGATCCGATGGGAACCGGTTCCTTTGAGGCATACTGCGATATGACGACCGAGGGTGGTGGATGGACACGCGTATCCGTTATACCACTGGCTTCCAGCTCGTGCGTGTTCGACGCTGGGGCGATGGACGATCCCGCCTCGGCAACGAGCTGTGCAAAGTACAGCGATGCCATGATCAACGCCATCGCCCAAGAGAAGGTCTTCTATAGCGATGTACCCGGCTATGACCACACCTTCACAAAATACGATGGTAGCATTGCCATAGATGCCCAGCCGGGACAAGTCGTACAAGGAGGTTCCTATGCCGATGTTGCCAATGAAACACCGAACTATACGATCAGCTACGGTGCTTGGTTCTATTTTCACCAAGAAAACTGGTATGCGTCGGATACTTGTCTCGGCTCTCCGGCCAATACGGCGCGTCTTTCTTTAGAATACTCTGGCCCCACATATGGTGGTGGTTTCTTATATGCGTGTGCGAATAGCTGCTCGGCACAATGCAGTACCAGAATTCAAGGCGTAACTGCGGACGTCTATATTAAGTAGATGACTAGTTACAAGAGACCTTAACTTGGGCTGTGACTTTGAGTGCAACCTCGGTCCAGGTCTTCGCCACGCCGTCTGCACCGGTATGTAAGGCCTTACATGCCTCGTGGATAGCATCGAACGGTCCTTTGAGATTAAAATCCATCATCTCCATAACACCCGTGGCCTCGAGTTCTTCTCCTTTCACCTCGTATGTAAAATCAAGATCCTTCGAAACACCGTTCATATCCATGTTGATTTTCATCGTTCCTTGCTTGTTGTCTCCTGCCGCAGAGATGACCTTTCCTTTGATTTGGGTCGCCGGTGCAAATTTCGCAAAGTAGACTCCGGCGATGGTTGCGTTGCGTGCGGGATTGTTACTTTCCACAGAACTGGTGTCGATTTCAATAGACAAATCTTTGAGGGACTCCATCACGTTCGGCGCTTGCTTACTTTCACTCACGGTAAATGTATTAAACGTACCA
>JAYYRF010000859.1:0-7335 GCA_036127535.1 Myxococcota bacterium
AGAGGTATCCCTTCTATTTTTTTGATGTTTTTTTCCCGAGAGACAATGGTCGCTTTGGGAAAGGTCTTTAGCAACTGGGCTACGATGTCGTACCCACTACCATATTCGGAGCCTCTACCAGGTTCAATCTGGTATGTGATGAGACACACCTTCATCGTTTAGCACTCTTTCGGTACCGCCTTGGCATGCTTCTCCTTCGCGATTGTCTGTTTTTCGTGATTCACCTTGGAATAAATCGTGCTTAACGCTCATATCCGAGGATGTCCATTCCTTTTTTTCGACGTTGATTTGACCACTTGCACCGTCTTTTTCGATTTCACAGGGATGCTTCTCTTCCGATGCTTTTCCCACCGGGAACCGCAAAACATATACGAGAGAACGCAAACACATCCATACATGAACGAAGGTCGGTAGTGCAGCGCTGCATCCCATCATCGTACCAAAATAGATATTTTTCATGTTGCGAAGGGGGTATTTCAACGCGTACAAAATGCGATTGCTGTATAGCTCTCCACGACTGCCCAAACCTTCAGGGGTACCGAGAACATAAGATATTAACCAGCCTGATACGATAAAGACAAAGAGTACCCACAAAGAAGCGAGGATCGCTATCAAACCATCGATGCTCAAATGAAGTATAACTGTTCGAATTCGCTGTGTCTGAATCGCTCGTCTCGCAATCCAAATGGTTATGAAAAAGGACGCGGAATCAAAGACGGCGCCCAGTATTCCTACGGGAAACTGCAGCAAAAAGTATTCAGTACTCTTTTCTCCCAATGCAATGCTCGGAAAAGCCGTCAAGATAGCAAACCAGTAGCAAACGGTATTCAGAACGACAAAAAATGCGAAGAGTCCGGGAAAGAACCAACGAAACGCCTGGCGCCGAGAGTCGTAATACGCAAGGACATCCGAGAGATTCCGCTGCCAAAAAGAGAGCCATCTCGATGAAGGATTTGCTACTGAAACGTCTGTAGACGTCCCATTCCGAGATACCGACTCGCCATGCTCTTCTTGGGAAATATTTTTTGGGTCATGCATCCACCTGACTCCGTTGTCCGATTGCAGAATTGGCCATGCACCAATAAATATACAGTATACAATTTTTTCTTTTCCGTTCCATGCAACAAAGCCATATTTTTCTCTTCGCATCCACTCTGTTCCTCGCTTGCCGTACGGAACACAATCCAAACGACGACGCAACGCCCCCGAGCGTCGTCGTGGAAGATACGAAACCCAGCGCGAAAGAGTCCCCGAAGCCCGTAGATCCCCAATGGTTATTAAAATCCATCCAAGAGGAGCGCAAAGAACTCCGGCGCCTAATGAGACCGGGAACCCGAACGATGGTGTATCCAGCGCCGACCGATGTAAAGTATGTCAATCCGTCCGCACTGTGCAGTGAATGCGATGTGATCTTGATTACGGTTTGCTCTTTGCGTAAAGATGCGGTCGGATTGTATCAGAATCAGAAGAATGTCACTCCGTACCTTAATTCGGTTGCAAAAGGAGGATTTTACTTCGACAAAGCGTATGCAACGTCTAATTTTACGTTGGGTGGTCTCAGTTCGGTTCTTACCGGACGATTCGGCATCAGCACCGGTGTAACCGACATTGAAAAAGGCCTTCCCAAAGATGTCTTTACCCTACCCCAAATCCTGAGCTATTACGGATACCAAACCGCCGCCTTTACCATTGAAGCCGGTTCGGGCTTTCGCCCCGAACACGGACTGGACCGTGGCTTTCTCCGGATGGAGATTAGTCCTCCGCCGCGAAACACACCCGACGGTCGATGGTTGGACTCGATATCGCCCCCCGCCTTTGAAGGGGATGGTGCTTCCGCACAACCCGTTGCGGACTGGCTTGCGTATCAGCCTGCGGACAAACCCCTGTTTGCGATGTTTCACACGCGCACGGCTCATTATCCGTTCATCATCAGCCAAGATGAGAAACCCAACGATACAACCGGAATGACCGAGGCGCTTTGGATGGTTGGCCGCACCCGCGTCGACGCGAGCCAAGATAGTCGTGCACGCTCAGGATTCGGAAAGGGAGATGAACAATCCGGTGGTCTCAAGGACCCGATTCAAACCCTCGTCCAAGAGAAGGGACAACCGGCCATCGATGTCCTACACGAACATTATCGCTCATCGGTCAAGCGAATGGACAAGGATATAAAAGCTGTCATTGAAGCGCAGCGTTCACGAGGTCGTTTGGATAAAACCATGTGGGTCATCGTCGCCGACCACGGAGAATCCTTATACGATCACAAGGAACTGCTCCATGGAGGAACTTTTTATGAGACGGTGATCAATATTCCTCTCATTATCAAAATCCCCGGTCTTCGCGGGCAAGAAAAAAGCATCTCGTCCTTGGTGAGTCAAGTGGACATCTTACCCACGGTTTTAGACGCGGTTGGGGCAGTCTCCCCCGCCAATATCGATGGGACATCCATCTTACCTTTATTGCAGGGCAAAACCGACACGATACGCAAAATGACGCTGGCAGCCGGTGGTGCTGCGCCACCAAAGGGAGAACTACCCGGCGCGATTATCTCTCCGCCATGGGCGTTGCTTATCCACGAAGGCAACTGTGACGATACCCAAAACAGACGTCTACAGCGCAAAAATGATCAAAACAGTCGCTGCCTGTACAATCTAGAGCAAAACCCCGCACAAAACATTATATTTACAGATGAAGAACCGGAAAAAGTCAAGGAGCTCGATAACGTATGGAAATATTTCGTTCACACGCGCTCCAAAAAAGGTTTGAGCGTCGATTTGGATCCGACGTTTGTTCAAGAACTCCGTCGCGCAGGTTATGACTTTCGATGATCCTTTCTCTTTCGCTTTGGCTTGTGAGCCTTCTCCCCCATGCTGCATGGGCGCAATGTCCACGGGGAAAGAGTGCTGACCCCGCGGTTTGCTCCTCGCGCAACCGAGATCCCGACGGATGTTGCGATATTTCATCCCAACAAGGCCCCCACAACCCACAAAAAGCCATCGAAATGGTTCTGTTCCCGCCCGGCGAGTTTACGATGGGTAGCGCAACGGGAGATCCCGACGAGCAACCGGCACATACCGTGATTCTTTCGCGTCCTTTTTGGATGATGAAAACCGAAGTGACGCAAAAATTATTCATTCATGTCACCGGAGATAATCCTTCGTGGTTCAAGCAGTGTGGCATTCGATGCCCCGTAGAGGAAATTAGTTGGTTTGACGCCCTTCACTTCGCGAACGAGCTGTCCAAATCAGAGGGCTTGGAAGAGTGCTATCAAATCCGAGGGGAAACCGTAGAATGGCCACGTGGGCTTGATTGTCTCGGCTACAGACTCCCAACCGAAGCAGAGTGGGAATATGCTGCAAAGGGCGGTTCAAACAGTATCTATCCATGGGGAAGCACCGATGCGAGCTGCGCACAAGCGATCTTGTTTGAAGGAGGCGGCCGTGGTAAAGATGGATGTGGTCAACGATCTCCTTGGCCGGTTTGCTCGAAAACCGGAGGGAATACCCCCCAAGGATTGTGCGATATGGGGGGGAACATATGGGAATGGGTTTGGGACGGATTCGGAATCTATGACGGGAAAACCGTGACCGACCCGCTGGGTGATCCCAAATCGGAATACAAAGTCTTTAAAGGAGGGAGCTGGAAAGTCTTTGGACACTATCTTCGAAATGCTGGACGCTCCAGCGAACTGCCCGGTATGCGCAATTATCTAATCGGCTTTCGCTTAGCCCGTACCGCCAGCGAAACCCCTCGATAATCCGATGTCCGAACCACTCCATGTCAATAAACCCCGCAGGCGTACATTCATCGGACTCGTCGTATTCTCTTTTGTGTGGCTCTTTGCCTCAACACAACTCGGCTTCCAGTATGCCCAAACGGTCGGGTCTCACTTTAGCCCCCCTCAAACGCTCAACGACCGAGATTGGCGCTCACAAACCTCCGACGTCAAAGAAAACGCAAAGAAAACGGGCAAGGGTGCACACATCGTCGATGGGGTCTTGAGCATCAATCGCTATGGTTCGATCGGGCCGTGGTCACGATTTACCGTGGCCGATATCGAGGTACAGATCTCCCCCACCAGCGAACCGATTAACTTCCTATTCGAGCAAGGTCGTTCCACCTTTTCCCTCAATCTTGACGCTACAAAATTTCGCGGTCAAATGCAAAAAAAATGGGTGGATTGCAATTGTGATGGACGCTATCGCATCTATGTATCGCAAGACAAACTGTGGATTCAGTACGGATCGGAGCGTCAAAAAATCACGAACACAGCTTTCTATCACTTCATGCTCACGACCAATACCGGAGATGGAGAGATCGAATGGATTACCTTGCGCGATAGGAGTGGAAACACGTTGATTCAAGAGGACTTCTCCGCATTTCCCGTATCGCCATCGATCTTAAACAGCGGGAGGTGGATGGGGCTGGGCATAGGGATCATCTCTCTGCTCGTTCTTTGGCGGAGTCGCTCTATCATCACTTTTTTGGTTTACGGTGTACCGATGTATGCTCTCCCCCTTTGGATTGCCAGCATGCGTTTTTCCGATTGGAATCATTGGGTTCAAAAACTCTACCTCACCCAGACCAAGGAATGGGAAGTTGCAACCACTGCCGTCTTTTTATCGTTGATCCCCGCTATTCTTCTCGGTATCTCCCATCTCGGACTGGAACTTCGAAAAATACCCATTCCACCGACTACGCGAAGAGGGGCCGGTATCTGCTGGTTAATCGGTATTCTTCTCACCTTGTTTCTCAGCAATTATTACACCGGCCTACATTGGACTATCGGTCTACAAGCGGTATTTCTCTTAATTCCGGGTTGGTTGGCATGGAGAGAGAACATGGCAACGTGGTCTTGGCTCTTGCGAGATGCCCCCAGCTTCTTTTTCGTCGTTCAATTCGGCTGGGATACTGGCTTCATGATGGCCTTGTTGTGGCGTATCACCATGATTTTGTCGTCGGTTCGCACCTTGCGGGAAAACCACGCACGACACACACTCGATACGCTCTTCGTTTCGATTCTTCTCGTACCGATAGCCTTGGAATTATGCATTCGAGATACCTACCTCAACAAAGCGTGGCACGTCGATAGTCTTACCTTTCAGTACAATAGTAAAGATCCCACAGAGTATTTGGTGTCCATGTGGAACGATGCCTGCGGTACCAAAGGTCAACGCGCGTTGCGAGTCGTTTTTACCGGAGGCTCCTCTACCGGTGGCGATTACCAATTCCGACAGACACCGCACCTTTTCTTTGCGGGTCAAAGCCACTCTTTGCTGTGTCCTCAGCTCGGTTCAAAACAGCGGATGCAAACCCAAAACTTCGGTCGGGGTGGTATGGATACCCACATCATCTCCCACAGCATGGATGAGCTTTTTCATATGACCAAGGCCGACCTGGTCGTGATGTATGTCGGCAATAATGATCTGCTGACCCGAAAGAGCCCGTTCACCAAGAAGCAACTCCGCGACCGAATGCTACAGTGGCAAAACCAACTCACCGGAATCAAGCATTATACATCCCGCCTACGACTGGTTATTGGGAGCTCCCTCCTCTTTCGACAAGTGCAAAGCCAAGAAGAAATGGTATCGGCCGTTCCGTTGGACGATGCGCAAGAGAATTTTGAACGCATCGCCGAAATGGCCAAGAAGCACAATTCAAAGGTTCTATTGCTGACGGAATATATCAATCCCAAAGTGTTAAGGAACCAAAAGGGAGGACGAAGTATTGCAGAATCGTTTCGATCCTATTCAGACATTCAGCGTTCCCTCGCGGAAAGTCATGAATCTATATATTACTACGATATATGGAATAATATTGCCCCCTACGCAAAGGAAGACCTATTTATCGATAACAACCATCTCAATATGCAAGGGAACAAGCGCGTCGCACAACTAATTTCACCGATGATTGCAGAAATTTTGGGCATATCGGATTCGGAGCCGTAAAGCGACGACTGGAGGAAGATGAAATCCCATCAAAAAAACGATATTTTATACTGGTTTGAGACCCCCAAGCGCCAGAGAGTGGTGGGAGCCGTTTTGGTCGTACCCGCCAGTGTGTTGCTCCTCGTCCTCTCTTTCCTACAAGAGAAAGGAAGTGCCGCAACATTATTTTTGGCCGTGGTGGCCTTCGTTTGTCCTTTCTTTTATGGCAAACAGTATCAGCGGATGGAAGGTGTGAACCGAGAAAGAGAAAGCCTTTTCGTTTGGAAGGGGTTCTTTGTCCTGTGGCCTCTCCCTCTCATCTGGAGAACCGAGAAAGGTCATTTTTCCTTTACATATTTGCAGATCAAGCAGCAACAACAAAGGGAAACGAACGCGAGTGAAAAAAGACACTGCGTCCTATTCTCGGGGAAAACACCCAAAGGAAAGAAAACGCAGTGGATCTTTTCCCATTCGTTCACAAACCGCGATGAAGCGAGAAAGCACGTCCAAACGCTCAAAGCCTTCTGTATGAAATCCAAGTAGCGCGCTACCCCCTCTTTCGCTGAGAGTGCGTTCTGAGAAACCGCATTGCATTGACCGGTTCCGCAGCAGCCGCTGCCAAAACGCCTCCCATCATCGCACCAATCACACCGACGGAAGCGACTTCGGAGCCGGAAAAATACAGTCCTGAGACCGGTGGATTGGGACGAATCCACGGATTCGCAAAGCGCTCGGGTGTGGGTTCAATCCCATAAATCGAGCCATCCATCGGACGACAAAAGTATTCCGTTGAGAGAGGTGTCGACAACTCTACATAATCGACCATATCTTTGAGTTCTGGCATATTTCTCAAAAACTGGTCTAAGATGTGCTTTTCGATTTTCTCTTTTAGGTCAGGATAATTACCGCCGCGCTTGCGCCACTTGGTTCCCGACCACTCCGAAAAGGCATTCCAGGGAACAAAAGTAACCACTTCTCCAGTATGCCGGCACTCTTCACCCGGATCGTGCAGCGGATCTTTGAGAGAGGGAAAGGAACAATACAAAATGGGGCAATCTTTTAGGTTGTCCGGATCGGAAATGTCCCACTCTCTCTCTTCTGAATTCCACGTACTCCAAAACCATTTGTTCGCCGAACCCGCGTTGGCTTTACGGATGTCGCCTTTAAATCCAATATACAAGCAGATATGAGCAGGTGCTGGGCGGATCCCCTCTAGCGCTTTCCCGACCCATGGCGCCTGTCCAGCGTCTTCTGGAAGCAAACGCTTAAGCGTGGACATCACACCCGCGGCGCTTACGACGTTTTGACTCCGGTAGCTCGTTCCGTCTTTCAGCTTCACGCCGACAGCGCGTCCCTTCTCAATGATGATCTCTTCCACATCCGCACAGATTTGGGTATACCCTCCCTC
>JAYYRF010000860.1:0-5599 GCA_036127535.1 Myxococcota bacterium
GCTCAATCGGGCCTTCGGGAGAATCACTAATGAGCCAAAAGGTTGCGTTATCCGGATGTGGCCATTCAGAAACAAGTGCCGAAGACAAAGGAAACTCGGCCTGAAAAAGAGGGGTTGAGCCCATTCGAATTAAGCGATCGCCCGGTTCGGGTTTATAAATGCCGGCGAAAGAGGTTAGGCGAGGTTTTTTTCCGATGAAGAGGAGGCTGATAAGCCAAGAAAAGAGTAGCAGTCCCCCCGGTATCTTCGTGTACTGGATATCCCCTTGCAACAAATACACGTCGAAAAGCGGCAGAAAGAATAGTCCAATAAAATAGATGCTGGGCAAGAGCAAAGACCACATGTCGAGCTTGGCAGCAACATTATGAAAGCGGCGTATTTTTTTCTGTATGCGGGCTTCTTTGTCAAAAAAAGCATCATCGAGAAGATTGCGCTTGTGCGCCATCTTCCCCCCCACGATGTGTTGTGTAGAGCAGGCCGGGCATGTGTGAATTCGGTTTCCACCCACTAAATCGTGACCACATGCTCTACAGCGAAGAGGGGCGTCCGCATGCAGCGGTTCCAGTGGAGGAAGAGAATTGTCAATACCATTGCGAAGTACGCCCGAGATGGTATTAAAAAAATAGCTCACCACCATCCCCGAGAAACCAATAAAGAAACCCCACCAAGCCGTATTGGGTTCATAGCCGACATCGCTCCAGTGCTTTTTTTCACACGGAGGAGGTTGCAGTATCCATTCGAGTGAAACCGCGATATCGCCATCGTAAATTGAAAATAAAGCGTGCACGCCCATAAAAATTAGCCAAAGCGGGATAACCAAAATGACGGTATAAAATTCGTGCAGATCATCGCGGCTACCGAGTTTGTTTTGAATTTTTTGCTCGGCTCGAGAGCGCTTTCGAAGCTTGTGGCGGGCTCTTTCGATGGCCTGAAGCGTCGAATCCGAAAAGGGGTTTTTTGCCTGACAATATTGGCAGACTTGTTCTTCGAGAGTGAGTCGAAGTGCTACACTTCCACCGCACTGGTTACACTGTATGCAAAGAGGCAAATCCTTTCGGGGGCTGTCTGACATCTTTTGATTTCCATATTTTTTTATATACATCTGAGCCTATTCGATACAAGGCTTGTTGTAAAAAATACTTTTGAAGTGCATTCTCGATAAATATAAATCGATACCTTTGGCTGGTCTCCCTTTATTTTGAACCGAACTTATATATGTTTTAGGGCCGCGAGAGCCTCGTCATCACCGAGGGATGCATCGGGAAACATAATGCCGAACATGTCGTATTCATATTGGGCTTCTTCCTGGCGGCCGGCTCGTATCAAAGCCTTGAGCTTTCTGGAAACCAACTCCGGATCGGTCTCTCCTTCATTGAGAGCAAGCAGCTCGTGAATGCAGGCCAGTTCCTCGTCCGTTTCTTCGAGAGCGGCATACGCATCCAGTAAGGGGGTTTGTGTAAATGCGAGATTTTCCATATACAGTGGGCGAATGAGCGCGACACCGTTTCGAAGCAGCTTTTTTCCGGAAACTGGATTGGTGGTCACGATCTTAAGGCCGCGATTTAAATCGAGAAGCCCCAAAAACATCGGTAAGTGCCGATGTTCAGGATATTGCTCTTGCAGCGCGCAAATCACCTTCTTGCCATCGTTGTAGAAATCGTATCGAACATACGACAAGGCCCAATTGTAGGTCACCTGTGACGCTTCTGTATCCTGATACATCCGTTGGTAAATTTCCTTCGCTTCTTCGTGGGACTCAATTCGAATTAAAAAATCTGCATATGCAAACTGAACTTCAACCTTGTTTTCTTCAGTGATGCAGCGCAACGCCATTTTATACGATGCATGTGCATACTTGAATTTGTCTTGTCGCTCAAATGATACGGCCAGCGCTTTGTGCATGCGTGCATCTTTGGGTGCCAGGCGTACCGCTTTCATCGCATAGATATGAGAATCTGCAACCCGCTGGACTAAGAACAAAGCATTACACATATGCCGATGTAGCTCCGCATTCTTTGAAAACCGTCCCAATTTTTGTTCATACCATGGAAGGAAGTCCTCAATCATGCCGCTTTGAATGACATTGTGTACAAACCAGCCCAGTTGCTGCAGATCTTCGCCAATCGCAAGTGTAGCATCGACATGGGATAAGGCATCTTCGAGTTGTCCAACCGCCACGCAGTTACGGGCAAGATTCCACAAAACCACCGCCCGGAGAGATTCGTCGGAAGTTTGTAACGTTAATTGAAAGTGCTCAATCGCCCTTTTGCTTAAGCCGATGTTTTCCAAAAAGAAGGCGAAATTGTTATGGGCAAGGAAATTATTGGGGTCAAACTCAAGTGCCATCCGATAGTGTTTCTCAGCCTCTTCCCAATCGTCCGTTGCGTATTTGAGATCGGCGATGAGAAGATGCCCAACCGATAAACGACCTTCCGCTAAAACCGCATTGGCAAAACGCAAAGCGAGTTCAAAACAGTTTCCGTTTTGTGCGACGTTGAAGGCGGCCTCAAGATCACAAGGCTCTTCAAGGTTTACTGCCTTCAGGTAAGAAAGATGTTTCTCAGTGTCTCCTGCATCCAAATAGGCCTGCGCTAGATTCAAGCGGAACTGATTGGTCATGATGCCTTTGGTTTCAATTTCTTGCTCTGCTTTGCGCATGCGACCGGCTTCACACAAGAGTATAATTTGTTGATCAAACATCCACGGATCCGAAAAGTGCTCTAATGCCGTGGTCATTTTTTGAAGTGCGAGCTCTCTTTCTCCTTTGTTGTAAAGTACATGAACTTCGTAGCGATACTTTTCCTTACTCGGCTCGATTTTAGGAAGGAGTTCACTCAATGCATCGGTTTGGGTATTATACAAAAAGACTTCCGCTTTGGTCGTGAGAGCCTCTTGGTTGTCCTCCTCATCGACCAAAAATTGATCCACATATGCGAGGATTTCTGTACAGAGTTCTTGATACTCAGGCGCTTTGGGGTTTCCGCCACCCGCCCGCAACATATTTTGATAGATCGTCCACTTCAATTCAGCCTCTTCCGTTTGCGAGGCTTCTTTGTAGCAAGCCATCGCTCGGTGATATCTTCCCCGTTGCTCATGGCAATACCCGTAATTATTTAGAACGGTACGGTTTTCAGGCTCCATATCCAAAGCAATGATGTAGTGTTCTTCGGCGGTATCCCACTCTTCTTGCGCCAAGTAAATGTCGCCGATCAGTCGGTGACCCGTTGCACTGTCCGGAGATTGCTCAATCGTCCATTGGGCAAATTTTAGTGCCAAAGGGTACTCGTTTATCGCCTTCGCAATAATAGATGCATCTTCAAAATCACAGAACTTGGTCTTTTCCATGGCCTCTAAGTGAACTTTTACACGATCGTATAATCCTTCATTGTACAGTCCTCTTGCTAAACAAACCCGATGCTCGTTGGTCACATAAGATAACCGTGAAACAAATTGTTCGGCTTTGCGAGATCTTCCTTGTGCATTTAAACACAAGATATTCAAGGTCGCTGCGACTCCATTGGGGCCGTACTCCAGCACTTTGGCAAAGCTGTTCCCCGCTTCACGATAATTCTCTTTGTGTAGGAAGATACGACCTTCGCACATGTATCGAAGAGGCCCATCTTTTAAGTTGGGAAGGAGCTTTTCGACCTCGTCGAGTTGCGCGAGTTCCAAAAGAGTTTTTATTTTTATCGAAAGTGCACCGGGGAAATCTCTAACTTCTTCGGAGTCGATTTCTTGTAGAACCAGCGCATAATCGCCGAGATCGTAGTAGCGGTCAATCAGCGTCAGTTGTATTTTGGGGCGATTTGGGTAACGCCGTCGTTTGATGTTGAGCAGCGAAATTGCTTGCTCAATCGCACCACAGGAAGGGAGCCCTTCAGTAACGTCTAACGTGATTGCTAAAGAGGGTTCTAACGATAAAAGATTTCGAAATTCTCTCAAGGCGGCGTCGGAATCATGGTGGTAGTAAAGTTCCACATAGGCCTTGACCTGCAAAGCGAGAGACGAGCGGGGATTTAATTCGAGCGCTTGGTTTAGATGTTTTTTGGCGACCATCTCATTCTTGTGAACGTCGGCGATGAGCAGTAAAAATGAGAGAAATGACTGCAGTTCATCATTCAATGGATTTCGCTCGAGATACCGACGGCAGATTTGAATTGCCCGCTCATGTTGATGATCCCGCATAAGGAATGAAACCATGTCGCTATAGAGCTGGTAGTTGTGTGGGGACTTTTCCAATGCATCATAGTAGAGATCTAGAACTTCGGTGTAATCCTCTTTGAGCAAGGCTTTCGTTCCCAAAAGCAAAAGCTGTACCCGCAACTCGTTCGGATGATCTTCTTTTAAGGCTTGGATCGATACAAGTATTTCACGGTAATCGACCACATTTGCAAGCATTTGCTGAATTTCTTCCAGTTGCATCTCTAGGCATTTGGGATCGAGGTTTCGTGCTTGTCGTAATTCTCGGCTCGCTTGGGCGATGTAGTTTTGTGCAAAGAGACACCGAGACAAGATGGTTCTTATGCGGCTGGAATCCGCAAGCATGATTCCTTCTCGCGCCACGCGTTCCACTTCTGAAAAGGCGCTTACCTCCATGAGTAGGCGTAGGAGAGATAGGCGATATTCCTGATCGGAGGGGGTCTCTTGCAGAAGTTTTTTCCAGCAGGCAATCGCCTCTAGGAAATTTCCTCTTTCTTCAAGTGATCTCGCCTTTGCAATGCTTACGTTTTCCACCGTGCTCGCTTTGGGGTGAGACGGTGTACGTCCCCGCGGATTTCGAGCGGCCAATGCTTTCGCATAGCCCATCTTCTCGTGTAGATTTGCTACCTCGTCGTGCCTTAGTCCCAAGAGCTTTTGCATTTGTATGAGCATCTGCTCCTCATCCGAAGAGATGACCCCATCTTCCAAGGCGACCAGCAAAAGTTGTTGGTATTGGTGTAATTTTGATGGGGCTGTGTCGCGTCTCTTTTGGGACTCTCTGTGGGGGAAGGAGCGCTCTAATAACCATGGGGCTCTTTTTTTGAAAGAAAGAATGAGTTCGTCCGGTTCGTGGTTTTCGTCTCTCTCGGCCGTGTAACAGGGGATCCCCTTATTAATCTTAGAAAGCATGTAAAAGAGTTCTTTTCGGTAAAACATCAAGGGCGAAAGAAGAATGGGTTCGTCGTCTTCGCCTCTCCACAGATAGATTTGGTTCTTCTCCAGAATCCCGTAGTCCTTGACCATACAGTGTTTCGGACTGGGTTTCCCTGTACCAATGATGCTGAGATACTGAACGGTATGCGCGTTGCGCTCGACCGAAATATGACGAATCAAAACAGGAATGCGCTTTTTGATATCGGGCAACAGCGCTATGATATTTTCTAATAGCGCTTGCAGTAGCGGATTATAGGTGAAGGCCTCTTCTCGGTCTATGGTTCCGTGTCCGGTCGTATCGTTTCGTAAGGCTACAAAGGCAGATAGGGTGTCGGCGATGGAAAGCTTCTGAGAATTATCGTCTATCACCTTCGACACAAAGGCACAGAAAGCAGGGTTGGCGATCTTTTTGGTAATAGACTGACCAAATACAGGATGGTATTGGTGGCCGCAAAAAAAACGGTCG
>JAYYRF010000861.1:0-4143 GCA_036127535.1 Myxococcota bacterium
GGGAGAAGATCTCGTTCTCCCTGCGGTAGACATCCTCACAAAGGACAAGATTGACAGAGAATTTCCTACAAAACGCTCTACGGGAGATGCTACGTATGAGTTGCATTATGACATTCCGAACCGAGAACTAAGAATGGTTCAAAAAAGTGGACTTCGCAAAACACCGCCCCCGCGTACCGTTATCCCTAGAAAAAGAGGCTGGAAAATCATTTGGGTGTTCAAAAAGAGAGAACATCCTTTACATTAAGTCATATATATCGTTCCATGGAGTACCGACGTGTTCTGGTTCTTACTCTCTTGTACGCAAGATGATATCGATTACGGTCAGCGCGGGGATTGTAACCCTGTTTCGCAAACCCATTGTCTTCTCCCCTTCCCCTCTGATTTTTATCTCGAAAAGGACGAGAGCACCCCTACGGGAAATCGACTTACCCTCTCTTCGGGCTCTCTTCCGGTAAACGTAGACAACATCTCCATCGATCCAAAGTACATCAACGAGAACGACGGCTTTTCCATCGGATCCTACTTAACCCTGGGACTCCTGAATGCCTCCTTAGAAGGTACGATCGCTTGGACGAATCCCGAACGATACGCCGATAGCGACGCACGAACCGTGATCATCGAACAAGAAAGTGGATTGAGAGTCCCCCACTTTGTCGAACGAGAATACTTTGCTTTGGAATCGGAGCGCTCTCTTCTTCTCTTGAGGCCGTTGGAGCCTTTACAATACAACAAACGATACGTCGTTGGAATTCGAAACCTCGTGGACGTACAAGGAGATGCGGTCTCCGCGCCGTCCGGCTTTGCCTCTCTTCGGGATCAAACCGCAACGGATCCAGATTTGCTTCGACAACAATCCCTCTATGAAGAGGTCATCTTTCCCACGCTTGAAAAAGAAGGCTTTACGCGCACACAACTTCAGCTCGCGTGGTCATTTTCAACGGCGTCCGAAGAGCACAAACTGCATCGCATTCGCCATATACTGAATGATGCCCAAGAAACGTCCCCCCGAAACGAGATTGAGTATACCGTCACAGAAGTCGAGATGGAAGACTGTCCAGGGCGCGGTCGAACCATTCACGGCACCTTTCGCGCCCCCCTTTATCTCGAAAGCTGGGCGAGCGGCTCCTTCCTCACGCGGGACGATGATCAGCTTCCGTATCAAAACGGATGGGTGGATGTCCCCTTTTTATCGGTTGTCGGATGTAAAATTCTCGAAGATCCGTCTCCGGGAGCACTGCTGCAATACGGACATGGTGTTTTCGGAAACCGAGACGAAGCGAACAGCGATTACATCCACGAACTCGTTAATGAGCAAGGATGGGTGGTATTCGCAACCGAATGGACAGGCATGAAACGAACCGACTCCGCGCAAATCGCTTTGGATCTGATTACTCAACCGACCCATTTCGCGAGCCTTACGGAACGATTACACCAAGCGTGGGTCGAATTCCTGATTTTGAGCGACCTCATGCGCAGTGAGGCCATACAAAACGAGCCACTCTTTCAAGTCGATGGGGTGTCCCTTATCGATCCCCATACGCTGTATTACTATGGGAATTCGCAAGGAGCCATTCTCGGCGGTGGCTATGTTGCGATGCATCCGGACATTCAACGTGCTGTACTCGGTGTAGGCGGTATGCCTTGGACACTCATTCTGAACCGTTCAATGGCTATGGATCCGTTTTTACGAGCGATGAAAACCATGTACGAAGACTGGGCAGATATCACCGTTATGGAAATCCTCTTTCAGCAATTATGGGATGCAACCGAGTCCGTTGGCTGGACGTATCGACAAAACAAACCCATCCTCATCCAGGCGGCCATTGGCGATCGAAGTGTTCCTCCCCTTGCGGCGCACTTTATGGCGCGAGGCTATCGGGCAAAACTGGTTGAGCCTTATCACCGCCCCATCATGGGATTGGAGACCCAGCCCTCTCCGTTTGAGGGATCGGCTCTGATAGAATGGGACTATGGAATCTCGGATCCCATTCTCTCTCACCCCGGACCCGTCAGCACCGATCCGGAACCGCACGAAGACCTCAGAAGAGAACCGGAAATCCAGCAGCAGATCGGTACCTTCCTCGGGTCGGGAACGGTGGTTAACTACTGTGAAGAGGCCTGTTCTTCGGACTGATCCCAACCCAAGTCCAATTGTTTCAAGCGCTTCAAAGAAGACGCTACCGCCTCCTCGAAACTGATCTTGGCTCGCATATTGGGATAGACCATTAACAAAAAAGCGAAAAACAACGCGCCCAAACCCGCTTCCAAACGCTGGGAAAAGAGCGGAATCGACGTGATCAACAAGAGTATGCCCGTCGCATTGTACAGCCATCCCAAATCGAAAAGCTTTGGATGTGGTGCCAGGGAAAGCGAGACCGTACACCCCGATTCTCTGGGTGTGAGTTGTATTTTGATTATGGGTTGATAGGGTGTCAAATCTTTTTGGTACCGAAGTTCGGCAATGCGGATCGTTTCCTCTTGCATTCCGAAGAAAGGGGCTTCGCTCTTGGGGGGTGCCAGGGTGCGAATCACGATCCCAGCACCGCTGAGCTTTGAAATTAACTGAAAATCATCAACGGGTTCGACATGCTCCCGAAGTCTCGTTCGGAACTGCTCCGTTGTCAGTGCACTGGAGATGGTGATGTTTCTTTTGAGCTTCATGCTTTGTTCACGTTATTGTTGGCCGACGTCCACCTCGACGCTGACATAAAATCCGCTTTGGTAACAATCACCTTGCTCGTTGTCTCCGAATACCGCAAGCATCATTCGGACTTCGTTTTCGGCGATGGCTGCCTGTCGGTGCGGCTCTAAAGCGCCAGAATCGATATAAATCGTCGAACTACCAAAGGCACCAAAATCCGGATCGGGGAAACTGACTTGAGAATCATTGCCCCCCAACACCCAATAATCCGGACTGAAATTCAAATCTGCGTTCACAATATCGCTCCAATTGTAGAAATAACTGTTTTCCACCGTGGACAAGCGATCTTTCAAGGAGTCTTGAGAGACGATTAAGAGCCGTTCATTTAACGTGAGAACAAAGTGGTCGTCATAGCCCCAATCACCCTGGATTCCTCCAAAGTCGCTCTCAAAGGCGAAGCGAATGTCGCAAATCTGCTGGTCGGAATCGACCTGAAACACATCGTATTGTTCTGTCCGCGCACGAAACAAGCCGTCTTCGGCGCTCTCGTTTCCGTTGTTGCCCCAATCGCAGTTTGCGGTGTAATCCATTGCAATCGTCCAATAGGACGTTTCAACAGACTGACACGGATCGCTTTCCGTAGATGGCTCGGAAGTCGGTTCTGAAGTCGGTTCTGAAGTCGGTTCTGAAGTTGGTTCTGAAGTCGGTTCGCCGGCGGGCTCTCCGGCAGGTTCGGACGTTTCTCCAGATGGTTCTGAGGGCTCAGAGGTCGGCTCCGATGGTGAAGTCGTATCACCAACACCAGGTGCCACTGCAGTTGTGACTCCCTTTGCCGGTTCGCACGCCAAGAGCAGCGGCATCCATATATGTAATCGCATAATCAGTCTCTATCCTTTTAAGTTTCGCTTCTAGCATTATAATGCAAGAATAAGGGGGCTACGATGATTTACGATAGACAAATTCTTTTTTTTCAGGCGTCTCCTCGTGGGGCCAGCCTTCAATTTCAAAATAATGAGCCAAACGATCTAACTTTTCTTCGACGCTAACCAATCGTTCCATCTCCTCTTGATAATCCCCTGTAGACATAAGTTTTGCCATAAAACCCGCGATATAACCGCACACACCCACACCGACCAAGATTAAAAATACGGCAACAATACGCCCCCCGGGGGTGACGGGATACAAATCTCCGTATCCGACTGTACTTATCGTAACCAAAGACCACCATAGGGCATCACCAAAACTCAATATGCTGACGTTCTCTGCGCCTGAACTGCCCTCGACAATCATAATCGTGTACGCCCCCGCAAAGGTCGTCGCTCCTACAATCGCAAAAACCCGAACCAAAGACTTGCCGGGGCCTTCGTATCGCTTGGCTCGTATGACCAATGGAATCAGTTTGATCAAACGGGTCAGGCGGAAGAGGCGAAAGCCTTGAAAGTACTGCCCCACCGGTATGGTTGAGATCAAATCGAGGATACGGGTAAAATTGGACGCAT
>JAYYRF010000862.1:0-3573 GCA_036127535.1 Myxococcota bacterium
AGAACGGGGTAAGAAAAAGCTGGTTATTGTTATCGACGCATTGGACGAGGGAATCGGGAACGAGGAAGAGAATATTCCCAATGTCATACCCGATCACATTCCGGAATACGTTTCCTTTCTCCTCTCGTATCGCGTCAACCAAAACAAGGAAAACAAGAAGGTTGAGCGCAATTTACATGCTCTTCCCCCCGAGAGAATCCGTATCTTACAGGCCGCGAATCCGTTGAACGGCTTAAAGGCAGAGGATGTAAAAGAATTTCTCTTTCAAGCCCATAGAGGAACGACTCCAGATAGTACCTTTGAACGCGTTTGGGAAGCATCTTCTCGAGATTTAAACGGTCAATTTGCAGATCCTTTTTATCTTCGATTTGTGTTGGATGGCGTGTATCAAAAGCGCATATTTTTAGAGCGTTCCGAAACCATACCCGACTCCCTGGACGATGCCTTTGAAATGAAGTGGGTTGGTTTACCCGAGGCAAACAATTTTCTTTGTCACCGGCTTCTGTTGTATCTTGCCATTATGCGAGATCACGGTGACGATGAGCTGTTTGTTGAACTGTTTAATCGGGAAAAGATCGTGGATGAGCCCCTGACCGCTTCCGACATAGCGGAGACTCGTCTTCATATCGGTAAGTTATTGATCTATGATGGAGATCGTTACACTATATTTCACGATCGTTTCCGCCATTTCCTCGTTGGCGAGCAAAAAGATCCGATTGCGGAAGCATTGGGAATCGAGGACTAGCTTGTATCGAAATACGTACGTCGTACCGGAGTATACGTGTTGATTGTATTCTTGTCTTGTTTGGGTACCTCGGCCAAAGTCTTGGAGCTCGAATCTCAGATTTATGAGCAGAAACAAAAGCTGGCTGAGTATGAACAGCGACACCAAGACTGCCAGCGGCTTCTCGATCAAAAAGTCCAAGTAAAGAGTAAGGAGAGGCAAGAATCAGAGGCGCAGGATTTATCGAAGGCCATAGAAGAGCACTTTCTTCGAGGTCTTCTCAGCACGCAAGAACGCAACAAAGGACGTGAAAAGCTGGTTCTGATGGAGCGCAGGTATTCACAAACGACTTTTTATCGCGAGCGCTATCCTGCCCTCAAAGACAAGATTACCATTTTAGATGAACCTGCACCCGAGGACTGGTTCATTCAAGAAGAGCTTTCCGGGGCGTGGCGTTTTCAAGAAGAGAGATTGTCATTCATCGTTTTTTGGGAGAATTGGTGTGCGTACTGTTTGCATGAAATGCCGCGTTTACAACGTTTGCACGAAGCCTTTTCCGACAATGGATTGGATGTGGTGGGGGTCACGCGTATGACGAAAGATGTTCAAAAAGAGCAGGTGATGGCCACCATCCAAGAAAACGGAATCACCTACCCTGTCTTGCGTGAGACGGGTGCTTTGTCCAGTCGATTGGCCGTTCGAGGGATTCCGGACGCGATTTTAATTCAGGGAGGGATCGTGATTTGGCGTGGACACCCCAGCTACATTCAAGAGTCTGATATTGCGCGCCTACTTCGCGTTGAGTAAGTTATTGGATAACCAGTGCCTCGTTTGATTGGTTCACTTCTTTTGAAGGAATCCCTTCTCACGGATGGTTTGTGGTTCATGTTTGATGTCAAGGAAGAGACGATGAATTGGTTTCTATTTGGACTGGCCTGTCAGGATCACAGTGCGTTTATGAAGAAGATCGAGCGATTGGAGAAATCGGTTGAGCTGCAGGAAGAGCGCATTCGTGCGCTGGAGCGCGCTGCCGAGGGGAAGAAAAAAAAAGAAGCCGATTGTACGATGCAGGCAGAGGGGGTTTTCCAATTGTCTCGGGCGAAGATGAAGGCGCATGCAAAACAAGCCGCCGAGCTACCACGCATTCTTCCCTATCAAAAAGATGGTGTTCTGCTCGGGGTCCGACTCGCCGATGTGAATACGCTTTGGGAGAATTGTGGCTTTCAAAACGGAGATGTGGTTTTAGAGGTGAATGGTTCGAATATACGATCACAGCGTATGCTACAGGTCGCTTACGAAGCCAATCAAGAAGCGAAAGCCCTCAATATTACCTTGCGTCGTCGAGAAAAGCGAATTCCCTTGGTGATTTCCTTGACGGACCCTTAAAAAAATGCTCGCCCGAAATTCGGGCGAGCAACACACAACACAAGGAGGTTACATATAATGTAATCATGATTTATTCTTTTCATCGATTATATACATCATATCTCTCTCCACCGCTATCAATTGATTTTCTGTTTTCAAAACTGTTTCAATTGTATCTCTCAACGATGAGGAAATAATGTTTTTTTGGCTGTTGGCTTGCTCTCTCGGCACAGAAGATTCACCGACTGAATCCTCTTGCTCGCAGCAATTATGGTATCAAGATGCAGATGCCGATGGGTACGGGGGTACAGACGTGATGTTATCATGTGAAGCGCCCAGCGGTTTTTCAGAACAGGGCGGAGATTGTGATGATGAAAATTCCGCCATCCACCCGATGGCAACTGAAGGCGTCGCTGATGGTATCGATCAAAACTGCGACGGGTTTGAACGCTGTTATCTGGACACCGATCAAGACGGCTTTGGAAGCGTTGAGCAGATAACAGGAATATCGTTGGATTGTTCTGGAGCAGGAGAAGCGTGGTACAGCGGCGATTGCGATGATAGCAATGCACAGATCAACCCCGCCGAAGAGGAGCAGATTGCCGATGGGATTGATCAAAATTGCGATAATCGAGAATACTGCTACGAAGATGGCGACGGGGACGGTTTTGGATCTTCCCATATCATCGCAACCGAAGAATTGGACTGTGCATTCTTCGGCGCCGCTACGACTGCATCTGACTGCAGGGACGATGATCCCAGCATTCCCGCTGAATATGCCTGCTGTAGCTTTTCGAGTTGCGATCTCCAAGTGTCTTTGGATGATGCGGTTCATATAGACTTTCAAGAAGTTGTTGTAGACGCATTCGTTATGGGGTCTTCCGAAATCGAACTCGGCCGAGATCCCTTGACAGAATCTCGCCGAACCGTGCGGTTAACCGATGACTATTACATCATGAGCACAGAAGTCACGCAAGGAATGTTTCAGAGTCTGATGGGATACGAAACAGAGCCATTTCTATCAGAGGAGAGCGGAGTCGGTACAGATTATCCCATCTATTCTGTCACCTGGAGCATGGCGGCTGCTTTTGCGAATGCTTTGACCACTCACTCCAATCACCTCTTGGGAGAAAGTCGAAGAAAGTGCTACTTGTGTGAGGGAGAGAGAGAGCAGGTTTCCTGCATCGTATCATATCGTAATATTCATCAATGTTCGGGATACAGATTGCCGACGGAAGCCGAATGGGAATACGCTGCTCGTTCGGGCAGCAATGCTTCTTTTTGGACGTCAGACGATGGGGCTTTCTTACTCTCTGATCCGTATAGCTGTACCTCCACTACACTGACCGATGGAAGTGATTTGCGCGAATGGGCACTCTTTTGCGGAGATTCGGAAACGGAAGGTGTAATGCCCGTTGCCCAAAGAAAAAGCAATGGCTGGACGCTCTTCGATATGCACGGTAATGTTGCGGAGTGGACCACGG